>NZ_NZQP01000067.1:0-20643 GCF_002695945.1 Marinimicrobium sp.
AAGACACAGCAGGACATGCAGCCCCGCCACGGTGAGAAACAGCTCGGGGATGGAAAGCCCCAGGCCGCCCAGAGCGCCGAGTCCCACCAGCGCTGCCGCCACCATGAACAGGGCGTTGATCACATTACCGGCCGCAATCACCTGCGCCCGGTGCGTCGGACGGCTGCGCTCCTGGATCAAAGCAGTCAGCGGCACCACGTAAAGACCGCCGGCCACCCCCAGCATCAACACATCGGCGGCCACACGCCAGGCGCGGGGCCACTCGGCCATGGATGCCAAGGGGTGCAAGGCCCCCTCGACCGCCGGATGTGCCGCCGCGAACGACTGCCCGGCCAGGGCCAGATCCACCCCGAACACCAACACCAGAAGCGCCCCCAAGGGCACCAGTGCCGGTTCGATGTGCCCGCGGCTCAAGCGGGCACACAGCAGGGCCCCAATACAGATACCCACCAGAAACAGCACCAACAGNAGGCTGACCACCAGCGAGGCGCCAGAGAGCACACTGCNGGTAAAGTTGGGCAGTTGGGTCAGATACACCGAGCCCAGAAACCAGTACCAGGAATTGCCAATGATGCACCAGAACACCATCGGGTTCTCCCGCGCACAGGCCAGCGTTCGCAGCGTCTGCTTGTAAGGGTTGGCCTCCAGGCGTAACTCCGGGTCCGCCGAGGGCGCCGGCGGAATCCGCAGACTGGCACGCCAGCCCAACCAGGCAACCAACAGTGCGCCCGCCGCCACCCACCAGTAGCCCCCGGCCACACTCAGGGCCAGGGTGCCAGCAATCATGCCCAGAAAAATCGCNAGGGACGTGCCGGTATGCATCAGGCCGTTACCTCCGGTCAGCGCCTCCGCCGACAGGTGCTGAGGCAGGATCGCGTATTTGAGCGGGCTGAAGCAAGCCGATTGGGTCCCGGTCAGAAAGAGGACCAGCAATAACAGCGCGGCACTGTTCAGCCAGAGCGCGACCGCCCCCAGCGACATAATCGCGATTTCGGCGACTTTGATTCCGCGAATAAAACGGGACTTTTCGAATTTGTCGGCGTACTGGCNGGCAATGGGGGCGAACAAAAGGAAAGGTATGATCAGGGTCGCCGCCACCAGATTATTGATGACGTCGATACTCAGCCCCCAGCGCTCAATGCCGCCGTAAGTAAACAGCATCAGCAGCGCGCTTTTGTAAAAGTTATCGTTGAAGGCTCCGCCAAGCTGGGTCAGAAACAGCGGCAGGAAACGCCGTTGCGAGAGCAACGAAAACTGGGGGGACGCTTCNGGCGAGCTCACAGGGAGGGCTCCGGCCCCGGGGGCACGGTCACGTAACGCTGGAACAGTTCGGGCAGGTGCGCCATCACGGTCTCCTTTAACGCAAACGATTCGGTCTGCAAGTAATTCGCCAACACCTCGGGCGTCATCGCCCTGGCGTAACGGTTCGCCAAGGGCGCATAACTCAGGTGCCAGGGCTCCGGCGACACGCCACCGCGGTCCCGATCGTAGGGCCGGTAAAAACCGGGGTTATCCGGGCCCGTCAGGTACCCATCCAGCCAGTCGTGAAAGGCCTCGAATGGCCCTCCGGGTTCGCTTTCCCGNCGGGTCAGTTGCACGGTTTCACCCTCCGCCAGGCCACCGGCATCATACACATCAATATCGGTTCCCCAGTGATGGCGCGAACTCCCCGGCAAGGCCGACCAGCGCAATATCGCATGGACCAGTGCCAACTCATCCAGCGCAGCGGTGTCGAGCGGCGCTCCCTGCTCATCCAGCACCGGTCGTGCGCCCCCGGCCTTGGCATTCCAGATGGCACACTGGCGATCAAAGCCACGATAGCCGCTGGCCAACTTCAGCGTGAACCCGGCTCCCTCGGCCGCCTCGGCCAACCTCATGAGAGGGTGGTAGAGGTCCCGATGAATCAAACCGCTTCCCCAAGGGCAGCTTACCAGCGCTGATTCATCGCGCCCACAGAGCTGCTCTGGCGTCAGAGTTTCCAAGGCAGGCGAGTCGTCTGCCGGGCGTTTTCCGGGGATATTATCCGCCGATTGTGTCAATGTTTGGCCCCCACGACTGTAAAATGCGCCAATGCGCGGAAATGTTTTGCGCTCGCGGTTTAAACCGGTACTATTGGACTCATGCAGTGGCTTTTGTGTACCGGATGGCACGCACTGCATTGGGACAATATCACAACCATAATCATAATGAAGAATGGAGCGTAACCCGTATGACCGCCAGTCATAGTGAATTACTCCAGCTCAAAAACCTGGGGATGGCGACGGTAAACATTCTGCACGCCATTGGCATCAACAGCTATGCCGAGCTACGCGAAATCGGCGCCGTTGAAGCCTATCGTCGTATCAAAGCCCGCGACATCAATGTTTCCAAAGTGATGCTCTATGCGCTTCAGGGTGCACTGATGGATGTTCACTGGAACGACCTGTCGCCGGACCTGAAACAACAGTTGGTGATCGAGGCCGAACAGGATACGCTAAGCGAAGCCTGAGTTCCGGCATTGCCGGCGAGGCGCGCAGTCAATTCTGGAGGTTCTATGTATTTGCCCCATAAGCAGTCGGATACCATCACTGACTGCGCCGCCCAGCTCGATGAAGCCGGCGCGGAACTGATGGCCTCGCTGAGCCCGTGCGGTGCTCCGGTCAACCACAACACCAACCATGACCTGTTGGCCGAGAGCGACAATCAGACCGTGTGGCTGATCACTGACGGCGAGGCCTATTACCGGGTTGGTGGCAAACAGGTAGTGCGCTTGAGCGCCGGTGATCTCATCGGTCTGCCGACGCTGGATTGCGAACAGGGCGTCTACGGGACCACGGGCCCNCTGACCATGGAGCCCTACCGCCTCGNGGATATCACTGGACGCCACCCCACCCGCTTTATCCGCTACCTGATCTGTGCCAACGCCTTTCACCGGGCNGCCCTGGCCCAGGAAATCCGGGCGGAATTCCAGCCCTCGGCCGGCTTTATGCACTTCCAGGCCGGAGAGACCATCATTCAGCAGGGNGCGGAGGCCGACCGGGTCTATACCCTGCTCGAAGGGGAAGCCCACGCGTTGCGCGATGGNGTGAAGGTCGGAGAGATTCAGGCGGACGAGATTTTCGGTGCGCTGGCGGTGTTCACCCGTCAGAAGCGCATGGCGTCTGTGGTGGCCGTGAGTGACTGCACGGTACTGGCCGTGCGCAAGGAGGAGTTCGCCGACCTGGTTGAGCTGCAACCCCAGATCTGCCTGGGCCTGGTGGAAGAGCTGGCGGCCAAGATCAATCAGCTCAACGGTCAACTGCTGGCCTCGCAAGCGAAAGGCTGATCGGGCAACCATCANAAAGCCGAGACAACGCTTGACAACGATAATGGTAATAATTATCATTTGAATTGTTGAGTGATTGCATCTCCCCACTCAACGAGGTGAAGGCGGTACGAGACGCTGCCCAGCGTAGCCTCTGTCGCGCACGCCGGATCTTCTCCTTTGAGGTCAGGCAAGTCCCTCTCCGGGCTTGAAGACCTTTGGCTAATCACGGTTGCTTGGGCCACCCTCTGGGTGGCCATTTTCTTCCGCCCTNCCCNTNTTCTCACNCATCGCATCTTTAACACATCCGCGATATTGAATTTCTTGCGCCGGCACCTATATAACCGGGAGAATAGCGGAGCACNGCCGGACGGGCCGGCNGNNCNCCGNACTNTGTGCGACNGACTGTAGGAGATCACCGCNTTGATGCGCATTGGCTTGTTTNTNTTAACCAACCTGGCCGTNCTGATGGTGGCCAGCGTCACCCTGTCTCTTTTGGGCGTGGACCACTACCTNCAACAAAACGGCAACCTCGATCTGCAGAGCCTNTTGATTTTTTGNGCNATTTTCGGNTTTGCCGGCTCGTTCATTTCCCTGTTTCTGTCCAAGTTTATTGCCAANAAAACCACCGGCACCCAGATCATTGAAACGCCGCGCACNGCCGATGAACAGTGGCTGGTCAGTACCGTGCAACANCTGGCGCGGGAAGCGGGNATCAAGACGCCGGAAATCGGTATNTTCCCCGCGCCCCAGGCCAANGCGTTCGCNACCGGCTGGAANCGCAACGCNTCGCTGGTNGCNGTCAGTCAGGGCCTGNTGCAGCGNTTTGATCGNGACGAGGTGCGCGCCGTGCTGGCCCACGAAATCGGTCACGTCGCCAANGGCGACATGATCACNNTGNCCCTGATNCAGGGCGTGGTGAACACCTTTGTGATGTTCTTCGCCCGGATTATTGGCCACACTGTCGACCGGGTGATTTTCAAGAACGAGCGCGGCCACGGNATCGGCTTNTATNTNNNNACNTTNATNNCCGANATNATTCTNGNNNTNCTCGCCTCGATGATCGTGATGGCCTTCTCCCGCTACCGGGAGTACCGGGCNGATGCCGCCGGCGCCAAGCTGGCCGGCCGCGGCGCCATGATCCGGGCGCTCCAGCGGCTGCAGGCCGAAGTGCAGGCCGGTGTGGAGAACCCCATGCCCGACAGTATGAAAGCCTTTGGCATCAGCGGTGGCTTCAAACAGAATCTGGGTAAACTGTTNGCCAGCCACCCGCCACTGGAAGAACGCATNGCGGCNCTGCAGAACGCCCGCTAATTAGAGAAAGGAGTTTCACCATGGGAACTCGGACCCTGCTCGTCGTCGCCCTGTTGTTGCTGCCCTGGANCNCACTNCAGGCCCAGGAGTTTCGCNACCGACGACGAGCGCAACACAATCGAAGTGTTCGAGTACGCCAGCCCCAGTGTCGTTTATGTGACCAACCAGCAGGTCGTGCGGGACCCGCGCTCCTTCGACCTGCTGACCGTACCCCGTGGCGCCGGCACCGGCTTTGTCTGGGATGAACGCGGCTATATCGTGACCAACTTCCACGTCATCGAGAACGCCCGCAAAGTTGTCATTACCCTGCAGGACCAGAGCATCTGGCCCGCCGAGGTCGTGGGCCTGGCNCCCGAAAAAGACCTNGCCGTCCTGAAAATCAANGCCCCGGACAAAAAGCTCCAGCCCCTGCGTCGGGGCGACTCCAGCGAGCTCATGGTGGGGCGCAAGGTGCTCGCCATCGGCAACCCTTTTGGCCTGGACGCCACACTGACCACCGGCGTGGTCAGCGCTCTGGGGCGGGAAATCGAAGCCCCCAACCAGCGCAAAATCCGCAACGTGATCCAGACCGATGCCGCCATCAACCCCGGCAACTCCGGCGGCCCGCTGCTGAACTCTNAGGCCGAACTGATCGGCGTCAACACCATGATTTACAGCCCGAGCGGCGCCAGCGCCGGCATCGGGTTCGCCATCCCGGTGAACACCCTGAAAGACATAGTGCCGCAACTGATTGAACACGGGCGGATTGTGCGACCGGTGATTGGCATCGATATCGCGCCCGACCAGTGGGCTCGGCAATCNGGCGTCAAAGGGGTGGCGGTGCTGCGGGTCGCACCGGGCTCTCCGGCCGACCGGGCGGGCTTGCGCGGAGCACAGCGCAGCCGCTGGGGCACCATTATCCTGGGCGACATAATCACCGCCATTGACCAACACCCCACCCGCAACTACGACGAGCTGATGACCGCACTGGAAAAATACGCGCCTGGCGACCGGGTGGAGTTGGTGTTTGCGCGCGACGGGAAAACCGAACGGCGCTCACTGACCCTCGCCGCTCCGGACGGGCTCTAATGTATTCCCACCACTAATAGCGAACCGGCACCGGGTGGACCAGCTCAATGTGGGCGTCATCCGGTCGGATGTCCGCCCGGTAGGCCAGCATCTCGACCCCAGCGGCGGCCGCCTCCCGCAGCGCCTTACCGTACGCCGGATCGATGGCATCCGCCGGCTCCACCCACTCCACGCCCGTGTGCTGGACGCAGAACAGCAGCACCGCCCGGTCGCCCTGCTGGGCAATGCTTGCCAGCTCCCGCAGGTGCTTGCGCCCGCGCTCGCTGACCGCGTCGGGAAACAGCCCCTGCCCCGGCTGCTCCATCAGCGTCACACTTTTGACCTCCACATAGCACGGAGCCCTGCCATCCTCCGTGAGCAGAAAGTCGATGCGCGAGCGCTCCTGTCCGTAGGGCACCTCGCGGCGGACCGTCGAGTAGCCGGCAAGCGCCTTAATCCGACCCGCCGTCAGCGCGGCCTCCACCAGGTGATTGGCCCGACCGGTATTGACCCCGGCCAGGTGCCCACCAGGCACCGTGGCCACTTCCCAGGTATGGCGATATTTGCGCTTGGGGTTGCCGGAATCCGAAAACCAGCAGGGTGAGTCCGGCACCACACAGTGGCGCATGGAACCGGTATTGGGGCAATGAATGGTCATTTCCGTGCCATCGGCGAGACGAACATCAGCCATAAAGCGCTTGTAGCGCCGCAACAGCGTCCCGGATTGCCAAAGCTGACTCAATTTCACCTCCTGATAGCACGCATTCATCGAAAAGTCCGCTATTGTTACAGTTAGGGTCCACGGGCTCAAACCAGGCTGTCATTAAGCGCCGAAACAGGCAAAAAAATACTGGCGGAGCCCCGGGATATCTGGTAGCTTGCCAACCCTTCAAATTTCACGGCCCTAAAGCCGGTGAACAGGAGCAGAATGACGGTCAGGGCCAAGGCGCCCAAAGGGTGAAACCCCGGCCAGTCATGACTGTCGGCCAGTTAAATGGGAAGTCATACGAGGCGCGCAACCATGCCGAAAAGTTCATCTACCGCGGAAAACTATTCAATGAGTAACTTCACCCCTTACAAGGAGAAGAAGGGCGAGGAGTACATGAACGAAAATCAGCAAGAACATTTTCGTCAGTTGCTGCTGGCCTGGCGGCGCGAGTTGATGGAAGAAGTCGACCGCACCATGAGCCACCTGAAAGACGAAGCGGCCAACTTCCCGGACCCGGCCGATCGCGCCAGCCAAGAAGAAGAGTTCAGCCTGGAGCTGCGCACCCGGGACCGCGAGCGCAAGCTGATCAAAAAGATCGACAGCACCCTTGAGCTGATCGAGAACGACGATTACGGTTTCTGCCACGCCTGTGGTGTGGAAATCGGTATCCGTCGCTTGGAAGCCCGTCCGACCGCCACCCTGTGTGTCGACTGCAAAACCCTTGATGAAATCAAGGAAAAGCAAGTCGGAGGTTAATCGCCGGTCGGGGCTCGCGCCCGCGTGAGCCCGGCGGCAAACCGCCGTATGCCGTACCCAACCTCTGCCAATGCTTCAACGCCCCAGGGCGCTGCCGAACCCTATGTGGGCCGGTTCGCGCCCTCCCCAACCGGCCCTTTGCACTTCGGCTCTCTCGTCAGCGCACTGGCGAGCTATGCTCACGCCCGGAAAGCCGGCGGCCGTTGGCGGGTGCGGATGGAAAATCTGGACCCACCCCGAGAGGAACCCGGCGCCGACGACGAGATTCTGCGTTCACTCGAAGCCCACGGACTGCACTGGGACGGCGAGGTGCTCCACCAGAGCGACCGACTCGACGCCTACGCCCAAACGCTGGATGAGTTGCAGAGGCAGGGCCTAGCCTACCGCTGCCAATGCACCCGCAAGGATATTCATGCGCTGGGCGGTGTCTATGATGGCCGCTGCCGGAACCGGGTTATCGAGCCGACCGAGCCCCACGCCTGGCGGCTGAAACTGTACGACGTACCCGAGGGNTGCCCTGAACCCGCCGANCCCTACACCTGGCACGATCTGTTTCAGGGGCCTCAGACGTTGAGCCTGCGCCGCGATGTGGGCGATCCGATCATCAAGCGCAAGGANGGACTGTTCGCCTATCAGTTGGCAGTGGTGGTGGATGATATTCACCAGGGCATCACCCACATTATTCGCGGCGCCGATCTGCTACCGGTCAGCGCCGGTCAGGTGGCCAGCTTCGCCCTGCTGGGCGGACAGACGCCGGCGTTCGGGCACGTGCCGGTCGCCCTGAATGAACGGGATCAGAAACTGAGCAAGCAGCACCACGCACCGGCGCTCGACCCCGACCGGGCCGGTGCGAACCTGTGGCACGCACTGCACTTTTTAAGGCAGAATCCACCCAGGGAGTTGTTNGCTGCCACCCCCGAAGCCCTGCTCGACTGGACCCGCGAACACTGGCGCAACGATCTCGTCCGGGGCATGCAGGCCCGGGCTCCGGAGGCTATTTTGAACCCCGACGACGCACGCAGCTCCGATACCGCTCAGAGGATGCCCCATGAATAATCAGCGCCTGGTGATCCTGCTGCTGCTGATCGCCTACATCTTTTCGCCCACCCTGTTCACCTGGATCATCAATCCCGAGGGTGCCTGGTTCCGTCCTTACATCATCTGGGCGCTGGTCATTGTCATTGCCTACGCCGTTCAAAACCGCAAGAAGAGGCCCCATGATCTTTGAGTTAAGCCATGTGGCGCTGATCGGCGTCAGCTACTTGCTGGTTTTGTTCGGTATCGCCTGGATCACTGAAAAGGGCTGGATTCCCGACGCGGTCACCCAGCACCCTCTGACCTACATTCTGTCCCTGGGCATCTTTGCCAGTGCCTGGGCGTTTTACGGGGTCATCGATCTGGCCTTCCAGTTTGGCTACGGCGCCCTGGCCTATTACNTGGGCACCGGCGCNCTGTTTCTGTTCGCCCCGGTCGCCCTGGCACCGCTGGCGGAGCTGGCCCGGCGCCATCAGGTGCACTCCCTCGCCGACCTGCTGGTATTCCGCTATCACAGCCACGGTGTCGGCGCCCTGACCACCCTGTGCATGCTGCTGGGCATTCTGCCGCTGATGGCGCTGAACATTCAGGCCATTGCCGACACCATGTACATTCTGACGGTGAGCAGTAATCCCAGCCTGCCGGCCATGGGCACCGGCTTTACCTTCAAGGACCTGATGGCCATGGCGTACTGCGCCCTGCTCGCGGTGTTCACCATCCTGTTCGGCTCCAGCCGCGACCAGCACCGCGGCCTGTTCACCGCCATGGCGTTCGAGTCCCTGATCAAGGTCTTCGCCCTGTGTGCCATCGGCCTGCTCGCGGTGTACGGCGTGTTCGACGGCTTCAGTGGCCTGGACCAGTGGCTCTCCCAGAACCCGGAAAACCTCGCCCTGCTCCACGCCCCCATTCAGGACGGCGCCGCCCACACTCTGCTNCTGGTGTTTGTGGCCACCGCCATCACCATGCCGCACATCTTTCATATGGGNGTGACCGANAACCTGCTCACCCGCAACGTGCACACCATTACCTGGGCGTTCCCNCTGTTCCTGCTGCTGATGGCGCTGCCGATCTTCCCGATTNTGTGGGCGGGCTTCGAGCTGTCNGTTCCGCTACCCGCCCAGTATTTCACCCTNGGGGTACCGATTCTCGCGGAGTCCACGGGNCTGACCGTGCTCGCCTTTATCGGTGGNCTGTCCGCCGCCACCGGGGCCATGGTGGTGATGATGCTCGCCCTGGCCACCATGGTGATGAACCACTGGATNCTGCCGGCGCTGAGTCTGCGCAACCGGGATGACCTCTACCGGCAGNTGCTGTGGTTGCGCCGNGTGCTGATCGCCACCCTGTTTTTCGGGGGCTATTTCTTTTACTGGNTGCTGGACAACCGCCACAGCCTGACCAACCTGGCNCTGCTCACCTTTATTGAAACCCTGCAGTTNCTGCCCGGCATGTTTGCCATNGTGTTCTGGCCNCAGGGGAACCGGCGCGGCCTGCTGAGCGGTTTGACGGTGGGCACNCTGATCTGGGCGGTAGGCCTGCTGTTGCCGGTACTGACCGGNCTGACCTCNCTNCCCCTGCCGGGAACCGACCTGGTTCTGCCCCTCGGNATGGANCAGTGGAGNGCCATTGCCCTGNTGTCGGTCGGCGCCAACACCGCCATATTCGTCGGGCTGTCNCTCATCACCNGGCAAACCGAAGAAGAGCAGTACAGTGCCGAGCTGTGCGCCGCCGACGAACTCAGCCAGCCGGTGCGGCAGGCNCTGGATGTGCACAGCGCNGCGGAGTTCAAAACCCGNCTGGCCAAATCCNTGGGCAAGGTCACCGCCAGCCGNGAGGTGGATGTCGCCCTNAGCGAGCTGGGGCTGCGCATCACCGAGCGGCGCCCCTACGCCCTGCGCCGGCTGCGGGACCAGATTGAAGCCAACCTCTCCGGCCTGATGGGCATTCATGTCGCCGGCGAAATCATGGACCGCCACCTGCCCTACACCCTGGCGGAGCGGCGCGACACGTTGGACATCAACCTGATTGAAAACCGCCTGGCCCAGTACCGGGACCACCTGACGGGCATGGCGGCCGAGCTTAACAACCTGCGGCTCTACCACCGGAAAACCCTGGAAGAGCTGCCCATGGCCGTGTGCTCCCTGGGCCGCGACGGTGAAATCCTGATGTGGAACCGGGCCATGGAGCTGCTGACCCAGACCCCGAGCGATGATGTCACCGGCTCGCGCCTGGACGACCTGTCCGAGCCCTGGCGGGCCCTGTTGATCGATTTCAGCGAAAGCACCGAGCCCCACTACTACCGCCAGGAGATCGATCTGAACGGGCGTCCGCACTGGATCAGCCTGCACAAAGCCAATATTGAGGGTAGCATCCACAGCGGCGAGTACGACCAGGTAATCCTGCTCGAAGACGTGACCGAGACCCAATTGCTGGAGCAGGAGCTGATTCACAGTGAGCGTCTGGCCTCGGTGGGCCGACTGGCCGCCGGCGTGGCCCACGAGATCGGTAACCCCATTACCGGCATTTCCAGCCTGGCCCAGAACCTGCGTTACGAGTCCGACGCCCCGGAAGTGTTGGAAACCGCCGAGCACATCCTGAGCCAGACCGACCGGGTGACCCGCATCGTCCAGTCCCTGGTGAGCTTCTCGCACAGCGGGCAGAACAAGAAGAGCGAGTTCGAGGCGGTGGACCTGCGCGCCTGCGCCAACGAGGCCATTCAGCTGCTGTCGCTGCAGAAAGACAAAAATCAGGTGGAGTACGTCAACAATATCGCCAAAAACGCCATTATTGCGGGCGACAGCCAGCACCTGATCCAGGTTTTCATCAACCTGCTCTCCAATGCCCGGGATGCCAGCCCAGCCGGCAGCCGTGTTATGCTGGACAGCAGCGAAGATGAATACAGCATCATTTTCTCCGTGACCGACCAGGGCAGCGGCATCCCGGCGGACAAGATGGACCAGATTCTCGAACCCTTCTTTACCACCAAGGACCCGGGGGATGGCACGGGGCTCGGGTTGGCCATGGTGTACAGTATTGTGGAGGATCACGGCGGCAAGCTCGACATCAAGAGCCCGGTGGATACCGTGCACCAACGTGGCGCACAATTCACCATCAAATTACCGCGCCATATTGATTCCATGCGGCCGGAGTGATATTTTCCGGCATCAAACAGGCCTGCAGGGGCCCGGCGAACGGCAGCGCCCGGCCCCTTTCGCAACCTGCCAGACCATAGGCGATGTGAGCACTATGAGCAAAATCCTGATCGTTGAAGACGAACCCATCATCCGCACCGCGTTGCGCCGCCTGCTGGAGCGCAACAAGTACGAGGTGAGCGAAGCGCCCTCGGTCAAAGAGGCCACCGGCAAGTTCACCCTCGCGGATTTTGACCTGATCATCAGCGACCTCAGACTGCCCGGCGCGCCCGGGACCGACCTGATCAAGCTCGCCGACAGCGTGCCCGTGCTGATCATGACCAGCTATGCCAGCCTGCGCTCGGCCGTCGACTCCATGCGCATGGGCGCGGTGGACTACATCGCCAAGCCGTTCGACCACGAAGAGATGGTCACCGCCGTCAAGCGGGTCATTGGCAAGGCCAACGCTGCCAACCTGCAAAAACACAGCTCCACCACCGCCAGCCATGCCATAGCCGGCATGATCGGCGCCAGTGACGTGATGCACGACCTGTACAACCGGATTCACAAGGTGGCCCCCACCAAGGCCACCGTGCTGGTGCGCGGCGAAACCGGTACCGGCAAGGAGCTGGTGGCCCGGGCCCTCCATGAAGAGAGCCCCCGGCGGGAAAAGACCATGATTTCCGTCAACTGCGCGGCCATCCCGGAAACCCTGATTGAATCCGAGCTGTTCGGCCANGAAAAAGGCGCTTTCACCGGTGCCGCCAGCACNCGNGAGGGCCTGGTNGCGGCGGCNGACGGCAGCACNNTGTTCCTCGATGAGATTGGCGANCTGCCCCTGGAGGCCCAGGCGCGCCTGCTGCGGGTCCTGCAGGAGGGCGAGGTACGCCCGATCGGCTCGGTGGAGTCCCACNAGGTGGATGTCCGCCTGGTGGCCGCCACCCACCGGGACCTGCGCAAACTGGCTCAGGAGGGCAAGTTCCGGGANGACCTGTACTTCCGCATCAACGTNGTGCAGCTGGAGCTGCCCCCGCTNCGCGACCGNGGNAAAGACATCATCACCCTGGCCGAGGCNCTGCTGGCCCGCTATTGCCAGGAAATGGAAAANCCCAACCTGAAGCTGTCCCCNGANGCGGTGCAGGCCATTACCACCTACACCTGGCCGGGGAANGTGCGTGAGNTGGAAAACGCCATGCAGCGNGCNGTCATCCTGTGCGAAGACACCCAGGAAATCAGCCACGAGCTGTTGGATATTGATCTGGATCTGGTGCGTTTTGAAGANGATGACGAGGACGATACCCGNTCCTCNCCCGAGCGCATCCAACCGCGCGGCAAAGCGCCCCAGGACCCGAACGAAGANCTCTCTCTGGAAGACTACTTCCAGCGCTTCGTGCTCGAGCANCANGACACCATGAGCGAAACCGAGCTGGCCCGCAAANTGGGNGTCAGCCGCAAGTGTCTCTGGGAGCGTCGGCAGCGCTTCGGCATTCCCCGCAACAAGGCCGCNGGCGCCAAGTAANCCCCTTCTCCNCTCCTTTTCTCGATCCTTCGGCGCNCANCCTCAGCGCCGGAGGGCTCTGCCTGTCTAACNGCCGTAACACCNNNAAAGACCTNTAATGNGCCACAAAAACGATTTNGGCGCCATAAGCGTTACGCAGGGTTACCCCCGGCNAAGGCTGTTACCTGCACCAGAGTTGTTACCCCCCACAANCGACGTAACAGTCTGGCTCAGGAACTGTAACCGTTCGAAATGGATCAGGATGACGAGAGATCATACAAATAAACTAACTTATTGATTTTATTGAACTTTACATTTCTGGCACGGGACGTGCTCTATATCCGGGCACATAACAACAACAAACAATAAAAAGCACGCCAACAATAACAACAACAAACAATAAGAAATGAAACGAACATAATTACAACAATAGACAATAAGAAAAGAAGAAGTTCAAAAATAACAACAACAAACAATAAAAAACGAAAGCANCATAATAACGACAAGAAACAATAAAAATAGAAACGTAAATAATAATAACGAAACAACAATAAAAAGAAGCGAAAGCCTTGTGCTTTACGCCCATAAAAAAATGATAATGATAACTACACAAGAAAAGCGGAAAGACTGACTAGACACTGGAGCGGGATTGCAAGCACGCACACTTGATACGAGGGCACGGACGCGCCGATTTGCAGGCCAAGGGAACCTTGGCGAATCGATCCCACGGGAAAGCTTCGGCTTTCCCGTTTTGCTTTCTGGCCCCCGTNAACACGGGCCCCTCCCGGCTCCCAACGTTTCCACCATCCCCCGCCCGTGCTAAACTGCCCGGCTTTCAGACTCGAGTCCGGCACGGCTGCCGGCGAAAGCACTCACTGACAGTAACCCAATGCCCATGCTTAGACGGCTTATCNACAAACTGCGCCCCCGTTCACGCCCCACCCCCCAACTCCGGGTTATCCCCCGCGACCANCACAAGGTCTCCCGCCGGGACATCAGTCAGGCGGCCCTGCGTATCATGAAACGCCTGGACGAAGCGGGTTATCAGGCNTTCCTGGTCGGCGGNGGCGTGCGGGANCTGCTCCTGGGCGGTCACCCCAAGGACTTNGATGTGGCCACTGACGCCACNCCNGAGCAGATCAAGCGGCTGTTCCGCGGAGCGCGCATCATTGGCCGGCGCTTTCAGATTGTNCANGTGCGCATGGGACGGGAGATCATTGAGGTCACCACCTTCCGGGGCCACCACGAGCAGTCCCGCAGTGAAGACGGCATGCTCCTGCGGGACAACGTCTACGGCTCCCTGGAAACCGACGCCGTGCGGCGGGATTTCACCGTCAACGCGCTCTACTACACCCTCAATGACTTCGCCATNCACGACTATACCGGTGGCCTGAAGGACCTGGAGAAGCGCACCCTGCGCATTATCGGCGACCCGGAAACCCGCTATAAGGAAGATCCGGTGCGCATGCTGCGCGCGGTGCGCTTTGCCGCCAAACTGGGCTTCAAGATAGAGCCCGGCACCGCCGATCCGATTCTGGAGCTGGGCGAGTTGCTGCGCAACATCCCCCCGGCGCGCCTGTTTGAAGAAGTGNTGAAGCTGTTTATGGCCGGCTCGGCGACCGCCACCTTTACACTGATGCGCGATTACCACCTGCTCGAGCACCTGTTCCCGGGCACCGAGGNAGCGCTGCAGGCCGGCGACGAGCAAGGCCTGGCCCTGATCGAAGAGACCATGGCCAACACCGACAAGCGGGTGCGGGCCGACAAACCGGTGACGCCGGCCTTCATTTACGCCGCCCTGCTCTGGCCGCCAATGCGCGCCCGGGCCGACGAGCTGGTCAAGAACATGCCACCGCAAGCGGCCTATCAGCAGGCCGCCACCGAGGTCATCGGCCAACAACTGGGACACACCGCCCTGCCCAAGCGCTTCCTGATTCCCATGCGGGAAATGTGGGACATGCAGCACCGCCTGGTACAGCGCCGCCACCCCCAGAAGCTGCTGGAGCAGTCCCGGTTCCGCGCCGCTTACGANTTCCTGATTCTGCGCGAAGCCTCCGGCGAGCGCCTGGNTGGCGCGGGCAGNTGGTGGACCCGNTTCCAGGAAGTGGATGAACCNGAGCAGCAGAAAATGATTGCNGAGGCCCGCCGTCAGGGNCCGGGNGGCAAGAGCGGTCGGCGNCGCAACCGGAAACGGCGNGCGCCCCGCCAGGAAAGTCCGACTCCCAGTTCCCAGGACTGAGCGTGACCCCCTGCTATATCGGCCTCGGCAGCAACCTGGACGATCCGTTCGGGCAACTGAGCCGCGCCTTCGAGGCGTTGGCCGGGCTGCCGGAGAGCACCCTGGTGGCGCGCTCGCCACTGTATTCCAGCAAACCGGTGGGCCCGCCCCAACCGGATTACCTCAACGCCGTCGCCCGCCTCGATACCCGCCTGGAACCACTGGCACTGCTGGATGCCCTACAGGGCATCGAACAGGCCCACCAGCGGGTGCGCAGCCAACACTGGGGGCCGAGAACCCTGGATCTGGACCTGTTGCTCTACGGCGACGAGACNCTGAGCACACCGCGCCTGACCGTTCCCCACCCGGAAATGACCCGGCGCGCCTTTGTTCTCTACCCTNTNGCGGATATCGCCCCGCACCTGACCCTTCCCACAGGCACCTCACTTGCGTCATTATTGAAGGCCTGCCCTTACGAGGGGCTGGAGCGGTTCAACCCTGACAGTCAACACCGGGAGTCGTAACGCGTGGCAGCGATGTTTGACGATCAACAACTGGATTTTTCCCAGGCCGACCTTCCCCGCTACATTGCCGTGGAAGGGCCNATTGGTGTCGGGAAAACCACCCTGGCCAAAAACCTGGCCCAACTGTTCAATTACGACGTGTTGCTCGAGCAGCCGGAAGAGAACCCGTTCCTGGAGCGNTTNTACCGCTCCCCGAANACCGCCGCCCTNCAGACTCAACTGTTCTTTCTNTTNCAGCGNGCCAACCANCTNGANCANCTGCGCCAGAACGACATGTTCGAGCCGGTNCGGGTCGCCGATTTTCTGATCGAGAAAGATCAGTTGTTCGCNCAGGTNACCCTGGACGATGACGAACTGGCCATTTANCANCAGGTGTACGANCGGCTCACNCTGGATGCCCCCCGNCCCGANCTGGTGATTTANCTTCAGGCCCCNTCGCGCGTNCTGAACGAGCGCATCCGCGAGCGCGGNATNGCCAGCGANCAGCNCATNAGCCCGGAGTACATNGAGGCCCTGAACGAGGCCTACACCCAGTTTTTTCACTATTACGACAGCTCACCCCTGCTGATCGTCAACGCCCAGGACCTGGATCTCGCCCGAAACCGGGAACACTTCCAGCAACTGATCGAAACCCTGTTAACCATCAAGAGCGGGCGCCACTACTACAACCCGACGCCCGCCCTCTAAGCCCGTTACGGAGAACCCTATGCCTTACGGAGCCAACGCCGATACCGCCCTGAACAAGNCGGTGACCGTCAAAACCCTGCAGAAGCTCAAGGGCTCNGATGAGAAGTTCGTGGTGGTGGCCCTGTACGATGCCCCCATGGCCGCCATGGCCCAGAAATGCGGGGTNGAAGCCGTGCTGGTGGGGGACTCCCTGGGCATGACNGTNCTCGGCTACCAGAGCACCATTCCGGTCACCATGGAGCAGATGATCTACCACGTGGAGGCGGTGGCGCGCGGCAACCAGAAATCCCTGATCATNGCCGACCTGCCGTTCATGACCTACGCCACCCTGGACGATGCCCTGAAAAACGCCACCCGCCTGATGCAGGCCGGNGCCCAGATGATCAANATCGAGGGTGGCCGCTGGCTGACNGAGACCGTGCGCCGNCTGTCCGAGTGCGGNATTCCGGTATGCGCCCACCTGGGCCTNACGCCGCAATCGGTCAACAAGTTCGGCGGTTTTCGGGTGCAGGGGCGGGATGCCGCCCAGGCNGATGAAATCGCCGAAGATGCCGCNCTNNTGGCCGANGCNGGCGCCGANNTNGTGGTGCTGGAATGCGTGCCCTCGGCACTGGCCGCGCGCATCACTAAAAACACCCCAATACCGACCATCGGCATTGGCGCGGGCCGGGACACCGACGCACAAGTGCTGGTGATCAATGACATTCTGGGCCTGACCGAGCAGCCACCGAAGTTTTCCAAAAACTTCCTGACCGAAGCCGGCGACATTCCCGGNGCCATGAAAAAGTACGTGGCCGACGTCAAGTCCGGNGTNTTCCCTGGCGACGACCATATATTTCTGTAAACTGTAATCGCGANACCGAAAACACCGGCACCCACCCCAAANCACAACATCAACCCGGGTGCCGGGGCTCCCCGGAGCCACCCATAAAAATAGACCGTGAGAGTGAGAGATACTATGAACATACGCATCCCCGCCTGGTGGGCGGTACTGGGCTGCGCCAGCCTTTTGTTGGCTTGCCAGAATCAACCGGCCGAGCCGGAAGCTGCCGACACCATCGCCACCTCCGACGCCGCCTGGGAGGATTACCGGGCCCGCTCCGACCATTGGCGCTCAGTCGATCGGGACTTCATTCGCGGGGAAGTGGCCGCCGAAGGCCTCGACAATCCCAAGCGACCCGCCCGTACCCACCGCTTCGGGTTCGACCCCAATCAACCCACCGAGTGGTACAGCACCGACGAAGGCCGCCGAATCGCCGACATCGTGGTGTCTTTTCAGACGCCCTCCGGCGGCTGGTCCAAACGCACCGACATGAGCAAGCGCCCACGCCAGCCCGGCGAGCACTTCGGGTATGAATCCAGCTACATTCCCACCTTCGACAACAGTGCCACCACAACCCAGATCGAGCTGCTGGCCAAAGCACACACCGCCACCGGTGATACGCGCTACCTGGAAGCCTACGTGCGTGGCGTCGAGCTGATTCTGGAAGCCCAGTACCCCAACGGCGGCTGGCCCCAGAACTTCCCCCTGCGCGGCGGATACCATGACTACATCACCTACAACGACCAGGTGATGGAAAACAATATGACCGTGTTGCACCGGGTCAGCCTGGGCAAAGCGCCGTTCGCGCAGGCCCCGAACGACCTGCGGGCCGAATCCGCCGCCGCCCTCGACCGGGCCCTGGACGCCGCACTGGCCACGCAGGTGGTGGTGAACGGCAAGCCCACCCTCTGGGGTGGCCAGCATGACCCCAGGACCCTGGAGCCCATGAAAGCCCGTGCCTATGAGATGGTCGCCTTGGCCACCGCCGAAAGCGTCTCATTGCTGGATTTCATGATGGATCTGAACGATCCCTCCGCCGAGATACAACACGCCATTCACTCCGCCATGGCGTGGTATGAAAACAACGTAATCACCGGCTACCGATGGGACAGTGACACCCGGGAAATCGTCCCCGACGCGGACGCGCCACCCATCTGGTCCCGCTTTGCCGAAATCGGCACCAACCGCCCCCTGTTTGGCGACCGGGACCACTCGGTGCATTACGACATCAAAGACATTTCCATGGAGCGCCGCGAAGGCTACGGCTGGTACACCACCGAACCGAGCGAGGTCCTGGAAAAATACGAAGACTGGAAGCGTCGCTTTCCGCGTTAAACCGCGTTCTGATAGATCGACAGAATCAGCTCAGTGGTCAGTCGGGCCGAGGTCGGTCCGGCCAGAGGTTCACGGCCATCACGAACGGCCGCTTCAAAATCCTCGATGATTGCCTGATGCGCGGTGGTGTCCGTCACCGCCGCGCTGGTGGCGCCGTCGTGCTGATAGTGGTCCCCAGGCGCGCTCGGGTTATCCACCCCATCCACCGCCCACTGGGTTACCACATCGTCGGTCAGGGTAAAACTGCCGCGCTCGGCATGCACTTCCATCCGCGCCGCAAAACCCGGCCGGGCCGCAGTTGAAGCCACCACCGTACCGATCATCCCATCCTCATGACGCATCAGCGCCGCACCGTGATCCTCCGCCTCGATATAGTGGGCAAAGGTCCCCAACATACTCTCCACCTGCCCGGGTAAACCGAACAGCCAGGTATAAATATCCAGGTTATGACAGGCCTGCTGCATAAAGGGACCGCCGCCATCCAGTGCCAGGCCACCGCGATAATCGCCGCTGTCATAGTAGGCCTGATCCCGATAAAACTTGGCTGCCAGATCCACCGCGTAAATCCGTCCGAAGGCGCCCTGATTCATCAACGCCTTGATCGCCTGATTGTCCGGCCGAGTGCGCCGCTGATAACAGACCGCCAGCATCACGCCCGCTTTATCACAGGCGTCGGTCATCCGGTCCATCGCCTCAATACTGATATCCAGCGGCTTCTCGGTCAGCACATGCTTGCCCCGCGCTGCTGCGTCGATCGCCCCCTGGTGATGCAACCCGTTGGGCGTGGCCAAAATCACCGCATCGAAATCGGCATCCACCGCGTCAATCGAAGGCCAGACCGGCAGCGCCGGCGCCGCCGACAGCGGCCGCCCGGAACGGGACACCGCCCCCACCAGCTCACTGCCCGACCGCTCGGCCAGCGCATTGACATAGGTATTACTGATATTCCCGGTACCCACGACCACATAGCGCATCAGTTCACCTCCTCTTCCGAACTCCAGACCTTCATGGTCTGATTGGAGAGCAGGTGACATTCGCCCTCCACCGCAACGTAGGTGCGCATAAAGTGATACTTGTTACCCCGCACCTCACCGCCCTCTTCACGAGGCGACTTCTCCACCGTGGTAAAGCCAGTGAGCACTGCCGTGTTATCCAGGCGCCGATACTCCAACTGCTCCGAACGTCGGGCCAGCGGCACCTCATGTCCCTCCCCCAGGCGTCCGACCAGGGTCGCCTTGTCTTCCGCCGCCACGGCATGGTTGTGCACCCAGACAAAGTCATCGGCCAGAAGAGCGCGCATAAACTCAGGATTGCCCACCCGCAGCGCGTCTTCATACTGACCATCCAGCCGCTTGAGGGCGTCGGCTTCAAGGCAATCAGCGGCAAACGCCGTGGTGGAACACAGAACAAGCGCCGCAGCGCCAAGGCAGGTTTTCATAGGGGTAACTCCGGTGGTTGATTTGTTATGATGCCACCGAGTTTAGCAAACTTCCGCCCTCTCGCCGTCTTGAGCCAGGAACGGATACTCAGGTATTAAACGAGGCGAGCGATACTTTACTGACCGTCAAAAGCGTTACGCGGCTTTGACGACAAAATCCACGTGAACGGCGTCGTAGGGGAAATAGACCTTGCCGCTATCATCCTTATCCAACACACCACAGCCAAGCAGGGCCTGAACATCGGTGTGAACGGCCTTGACGTCACGCTCCAGCTTGCGAGCCAACTCCCGAATACCAAGAGGCCCGGCACCGGTCATGGCTTTTATTAACAGCCAGCGCTTGGGTGTCAGTGTGCGCCACAATGTCTCTTCGTCGGGAAAACTGATGAAGTCACCTTGTGACTTGCCCTTAAGCGCCGCCTTCATGCGTCGCTCCACGGTCTCGCGCGTAGCCACTTCAACTGTCACGGTGCTCATGCTCGGCCTCCCAAATCACGACATCCATGAACCGGTCTACCCCAAGGGGAGCTCGGGTTTTCAATAGCTGCTTTGCCCTCATGTTGTCAATCGTACCAACACCTAGCCGGCTCTTCAATACCGCTGACAACTCCGGCAGAAAATCCGGCCTCTTCGCTTACTCGGTCAACAAACCTGCAATGAAAAGGTCCGCGCTGCGCGGCTTCAGCACTCTGCGGCACAATTACGACATTTAGAGAGGGAGGGAAGGACGAAAAAGCCCCTGAAATTCAGGGTATACGGATTTAATGGTTGATGGGGCACCTTCACCCCATCAATCTGATACCACCCTCAGATGGTTGATAGATCGACTCCGTAGTTGAGTTCCTCTG
>NZ_NZQP01000068.1:0-42231 GCF_002695945.1 Marinimicrobium sp.
CGCTTCGCTTATCCGCCCTACGCCCGGCTCCGCGCTGCGTCGACCAATGGCGAACGGAAAATATCGCCTCCGCTGCAATTACACGTTACGCCCCCACAAAGAACGTCGCGTTTTGGCAACGGCGGATGCGCTGCGCTTATCCGCCCTACGCGAAGCTACGATCCCGTTTTCCGGCTATTCGATTCCGGGCGCACTCTGCTGGTGAAAATCCGTCGCCTGTTGGAACTGGTGGGCGACGTTCAACAATTTGCCTTCGGCGAAATAATTGCCAATCAACTGCAGCCCCACCGGTTTGCCATACACCTGGCCGCAGGGGATGGATAGGCCGGGTAGGCCCGCCAGGTTGGTGGGGATGGTGAAGACGTCTTCCAGGTACATGGACACCGGGTCTTTGGTTTTTGAGCCAAAGGCGAACGCCGGTGAGGGCGATGTGGGGCCGAGGATGACGTCGACTTCGCTGAAGGCGTCGACAAAGTCCTGTTTGATCAGGCGGCGCACTTGCTGAGCCTTGTTGTAGTAGGCGTCGTAGTAGCCGGCGGACAGGGCGTAGGTGCCTACCAGGATGCGGCGTTTGACTTCTTCGCCGAAGGCTTCGCTGCGCGAGCGTTCGTACAAGTCGTTCAGGTCTTTCGGGTTTTCACAGCGATAGCCGTAGCGCACGCCGTCGAAGCGCGACAGGTTGGCNGAGCACTCCGCCGGGGCGATCACGTAGTAGGCGGCGACNGCCAGGCCGGAGTGGGGCAGGCTGATGGTTTTGATGCTGGCGCCGAGGCTTTCATAGACTTTNATGGCCGCTTCTACCGCTTTGGCGGTGTCCGGNTCCAGNCCGTCGGTGAAGTATTCTTTGGGNACGCCAATTTTCAGGCCGTCGAGAGGCTTATCCAGCTCGGCGGTGTAATCCTCCAGCGGNTGGTCCACGCAGGTNGAGTCCTTGGGATCGAAGCTGGCCATGGCGTTGAGCATCAGCGCGGAGTCTTCNGCGGTGCGGGTCAGGGTGCCGGCCTGATCGAGGCTGGAGGCGAAGGCGATCATGCCCCAACGGCTGACCCGGCCATAGGTGGGCTTGAGGCCNGTGAGGCCGCACAGGGCCGCNGGCTGGCGGATGGAGCCGCCGGTGTCGGAGGCGGTGGCGCCGGGGGCCAGGTGGGCGGCCACCGAGGCGGCGGAGCCGCCGGAGGAGCCGCCCGGCACGCAGCCGGTGTCCCAGGGGTTTTTCACTGGCCCATAGAAACTCGTTTCGTTGGAGGAGCCCATGGCGAACTCGTCCATATTGGTTTTGCCCAGCATGACCGCCCCNGCCGCTTCGTAATTGTCGACGATGGTGGCGTTGTAGGGGGCAATGAAGTTGTCCAGCATTTTGGAGCCGCAGCTGGTACGCACGCCGGTGGTACAGAAGATGTCCTTGTGGGCAATGGGTACGCCGCACAGCGCGGGCGCATCCCCNTGGGCCAGCCGCTCGTCGGCTTTGGCGGCCTGGGCNAGGGCCCGCTCTTCGGTCAGGGTGATGTAGCTGTTATAGGTCGGGTCCAGGCGCTGGATGCGGTCAATATAGTGCCGGGTCAGCTCGGTGCTGGAAAACTCCCGGTTGCGCAGTCCCTGAACCAGTTGGGCAATGGTGTGTTGGTGCATTGCGATTTACATCCTCAAATAAGTGTCTGGGCTCAAGCCGCTTNAATGGCGCAGGGCGCTATAGAGGGCGGGCCGGTCAAAGGTCGGGCCGGGCGCGGCGATCATTCGATGACGCGGGGCACCAGGTAGAGCCCGTCTTCGGTCGCCGGNGCAATGGCCTGGAAGTGCTCGCGCTGATTGGGCTCGGTCACCTGATCCGCGCGCAGGCGCTGGGTGGCNTCCAGCGGGTGGGCCATGGGCTTGACGCCTGTGGTATCGACCGCCTGCAACTGGTCGACCAGATTGAGGACGTCAGAGATGCGCTCGGTGACTTGANCGACTTCATCGTCGGAAACAGCGATGCGCGCCAAATGCGCCAGCTTGGCGATGTCGGAAGAGGCGATGGCCATCAAGATGCTCCAGATTGGTGTGGCTCCGGGTCAAAAAGTGCTCAACCGGTGGCCAAAAAGGTCCAAAAGTTCGCGTTTGTGCAATAAGCCGCTAAAGTTATCACATTTGCGCCTTGCCCTAAATCCCTGCCGTTGATAGAGTGCCAGCATCTGCGCCGACGCTTCGGGCCCGCTCATGGGCCGGGCGCCCGCCAAGCCGCGTCGGGTAAAGCTGTNCAACCTCGTGTAAACTGCTTGAGCCGCGAGTGAATTCGCAGGCGGGGTGTCGGTCTAACCGNCGTCCGGACCNGGTCTGGCAGCACGGCGGACCATCCGAAAGAATTTTAGGCAGCAGGTCGGTTCCGGCCTGCTGCGAGACAGAACAATATAGGGTTGCGTGAACCAATGTTAAAACACCTGCGTGGAGCCTTTTCCAACGATCTTTCCATAGACCTGGGTACCGCCAATACACTGATCTACGTACGCGGCCGGGGCATTGTCCTGGACGAGCCGTCGGTGGTTGCCATCCGCCATCACAACGGCCACAAAATTGTCGAGGCCGTGGGCACCGAGGCCAAGCGTATGCTGGGTCGTACCCCCGGCAACATTACCGCAATCCGCCCCCTGAAAGACGGTGTCATCGCCGATTTNCANGTCACCGAGAAAATGCTGCAGCACTTCATCAAAAAGGTACACGAGGCGAGCTGGTTCCAGCCCAGCCCCCGGGTTCTGATCAGCGTTCCCTGTCTGTCGACCGAAGTGGAAAAGCGGGCCATCCGCGAATCCGCCATGGGCGCCGGTGCCCGGGAAGTGCGCCTGATCGAGGAGCCCATGGCNGCNGCCATCGGNGCCGGTCTGAAGGTNTCGGAAGCCAGNGGCTCGATGGTGGTTGATATCGGTGGTGGTACCACGGANATNGCCGTGATCTCCCTTAACGGCGTCGTTTATTCGGATTCCGTGCGCATCGGCGGGGACCGGTTTGATGAAGCCATCGTCAATTATGTCCGCCGCCATTACGGCAGCGTCATTGGTGATGCCACGGCCGAGCGGATCAAGCAGGAAGTCGGCTGTGCCTTCGCCGGCAGCGAAGTGCGTGAAATCGACGTGCGTGGGCGCAACCTGGCCGAAGGGGTGCCGCGCAGTTTTACCCTGAACAGTGANGAGATTCTGGAAGCCCTGCAGGAGCCGCTGGCGGGCATTGTCCAGGCGGTGAAGAGCGCCCTGGAACAGTCCCCACCGGAGCTGGCGGCCGATATTGCCGAGAGTGGCGTTGTCCTGACCGGCGGTGGTGCGCTACTGCGCGACATCGATCGCCTGTTGTCCAACGAAACCGGTCTGCCCTTCATTGTGGCGGAAGATCCGCTGACCTGCGTGGCACGCGGCGGTGGCCTGGCAATGGAAATGATGGACAAACGGAATATCGATCTGCTGTCTTCCTGACGGGTTGCTGGGCCCAGAGTTAACGGGATCCACACTGAGCGGGAGAGGGTGTTATTAAAACGCTGTTTACCAAAGGCCCGGCGGTTGCCTCGCGTGCGTTGTTCTTCAGCGTGGCGGCCGTCGGCCTCATACTTGTCAGTCTCTACACCGATTGGCTGGGGCCGGTGCGCGCCCAGCTTGGTGCCGTCGCTACCCCTTTCTATTGGGTGACCAATCTGCCCCAGCGCATCGGAGCCTGGGGCGATGATACCTTTGCCAGCCGTCAGGCGCTGAGCGAGGAAAACGAAGCCCTCAAGTCCGAACTGCTGATTCTCCAGCGCAAATTGCAGCAAATGGCCGCTCTGGCCGCCGAGAACGTGCGCTTGCGTCGCCTGCTCGGTTCCAGTGACATGCTCCAGGATAACGTCCTGGTGGCGGAGCTGGTGGGAGTTTCCCCCAATCCACTGAGCCACTCCGTGGTCATCAATAAAGGCGCCCGAGACGGCGTCTATATGGGGCAGCCGGTGCTGGATGCCTTTGGCCTCATGGGGCAGGTGGTGGAGGCCAACCCGGACAGCAGCCGGGTGCTGTTGATCACGGACACCAGTCATGCGCTGCCGGTGCAGGTCAATCGCAACGGCGTTCGCGCGATTGCCGAGGGCACCGGGCACATCAACCGCCTGCGCCTTCGCCACGTATCCAACACCACCGATATCCGGGTCGGCGATCTGCTGGTCAGCTCCGGGCTGGGGGACCGCTTCCCGGTGGGTTATCCGGTGGCCGAGGTCGAGCAGGTGGTCCGGGATCCCGGGCAATCATTTTCAACGGTCATCGCCCGCCCTATGGCGCGCCTTGACCGCAGCCGACACCTGCTGTTGGTCTTTGCTGGCGGCGCGTCCGAGCGCAGCGGCGTCGAGCAACCCGCCCCGGAGCTTCCGCTTGAAGAGGCCGAGGGCGAGGCCAATGATTGATCTGACCCGGGGCCACAATCGCTGGCTGGTGCTGGTGGCTCTCTTGCTGGCCCTGACGTTGGCGGTTTATCCGCTGCCTCTGGATTGGCGCTGGTGGCGCCCGGAGTTTGTCATGCTGGTGGTGGTCTATTGGGTGTTTACCCTGCCCGATCATGTCAGCCTGACCCAGGTCGCTCTGCTGGGTCTGATTCAGGATCTGGTGGAGGGTACGCCACTCGGACAGCATGCGCTGGGTTTGGTGATCGTAACTTACATTGCGCTGCAATCCTATCGCCGGTTTGGCAACTACGCCCTCTGGCAGCAGGCCTGTTGGGTGTTTGTCCTGGTCGGCATTGCCCAGATGACCAGCAATTGGGTTCACAGCCTGGCCGGGGGGCATGTGTCAGGCCTGCAGTTCCTGTACCCGGCACTGGTCAGCGCGGTGCTATGGCCTCTGGTCCACATCGGTTTTGGGGGTCTGCGTCACCGCTACCGCATCCAGTAGCAGGGGCGCCAGTGCTGGCCCACACAACAGACGCAGGAGAGATGTGACAATGACGGATCTGTATCTGGCATCCCAATCCCCGCGCCGCCGCGAGTTGCTCGGTCAATTGGGTGTGCAGTTTGAGCCCCTGACGCTGTCGGTACCGGAAGAGCGGGGGGTGGATGAGCCGCCGGCTCAGTACGTTGAGCGTCTGGCGCTGGAGAAGGCCCGGGCGGGTCTGGCCCTGCTTGGTGAGTTGGGGCTGCCGGCGGCGCCGGTGCTGGGGTCCGATACCATCGGGGTCTGTCTGGGAAAGGTGCTGGAAAAGCCCCTCGGGCGTGACCATGCCCTGACCATGTGGCGGCTGATGTCCGGGCGTGAGCACCAGGTGATGACCGCCGTCGCGGTCTGCTCGCCGGAGCGCGAAGCGGTCTGCCGCGTTACCACCACCGTCTGGTTTCGGGCCCTCGACGAGCGCGAGATGGAGGCCTATTGGGCCTCCGGCGAGCCCCGTGATAAAGCTGGCGGATACGGCATCCAGGGCCTGGGCGGTGTCTGGGTGGATCGAATCGAAGGTAGTTACAGTGCGGTTGTGGGTCTGCCAATGGCTCAGACCGCCGAGCTGCTCAACCAATTTCAGGTGCCTTGGTGGGGCCATCCCGCCGGCGTACCCAAAGGCGAGCGTCCATGAGTGAAGAACTACTGATCAATGTCTCTCCCGTGGAAACCCGGGTGGCCCTGGTGGAAAACGGGGTAGTCCAGGAATTACACATCGAGCGCAGTCACGGCAAGGGCTACGTCGGCAACATCTACAAAGGAAAAGTGGTCCGGGTGCTACCCGGCATGCAGGCGGCGTTTGTGGAAATCGGGCTGGCCCGCACCGCCTTTATTCACGCTTCGGATATGGCCGAGACGGATGACGATGAGGGTCGCCGCGGAGAGGTGCCGGACATCCGTGCTCTGGTGCGCGAAGGCCAAACCCTGCTGGTGCAGGTCAGTAAAGACCCCATCGGCACCAAGGGCGCTCGCCTGACGACCAACCTCAGTCTGTCTTCCCGTTATCTGGTCTACATGCCCAACAGTGCCCACATCGGGGTGTCGACCCGCATTGACGATGACGCCGAACGTCAGCGGCTGCGCGGACAGGTCGAATCGCTTGCCGAGGAGGCCGGTGTGTCCGGTGGCTTCATCCTGCGCACCGTGGCCGAGGGCGTCGGGGCGGACGAGCTGCGCAATGACATCGACTTCCTGCAGAAGCTGTGGCTCGATTTTCAGGATAAGTGCACCAATGCCCCGGTGCCCAGCGCCATTCACACCGACATGCCGCTATTTCTGCGCGCCCTGCGGGATCTGGCCCGGGCACCGATCGAGAAAATCCGGGTGGATTCGCGCATGAGCTGGACCCAGATGCGCGAATTCGCCACCAGTTACTACCCTGAGCTGGTGGATCTGATTGAATGCTACAGTGGCGAACGCCCTTTGCTTGACCTGTACGGTGTTGAGGATGAAATTGCCCGGGCGCTGGACACCCGAGTGCCGCTAAAGTCCAATGGTTACCTGATTGTCGAGCAGACCGAAGCCATGACCACCGTGGATGTGAACACCGGTGCGTTCGTGGGGCGGCGCAATCTGGAAGAGACCATCTTCAAAACCAATATGGAGGCGGCCAGTGCGATTGTGCGACAATTGCGGCTGCGCAACCTCGGGGGGATCATCATCCTCGACTTCATCGATATGAAGGACCCGGAGCACGAGCGTCAGGTGCTGCGGACGCTGGAAAAAGCCCTGGAAAAAGACCACGCCAAGACCAGCATCACCGGGGTGTCCGAGCTGGGGCTGGTGGAAATGACCCGCAAGCGCACCCGGGAATCCCTCGGCCAGATGCTCTGCGAGCCCTGCCCGCTGTGCTCGGGGCGGGGCCTGGTCAAGTCGGCCGAGACGGTGTGTTATGAGATTTTCCGGGAAATTCTGCGCGAGGCGCGCGCGTACGATAATGACAAGTTCCTGGTGCTGGCCTCCCAGTTGGTGGTGGATCGCCTGCTCGATGAAGAGGCGGCTTACGTGGCCGATCTGGAGGCCTTTATTGGCCGCACCATTGAATTCCAGGTCGAGAGTCTGTTTACCCAGGAACAGTACGACATTGTGCTGGTCTGATGATCAACCCGGGTAGAGAGGCAGATTCTGGCGCCCCGGCCGTTCCGTCGACCGGTTTGAGGAAACCCTCAGGTATGTTTCGGTGTTAGCTTACCTACTGAAAAAATTTTACATCCTCTGCGCCGTGCTGATTATCGCCCTGGCAGTGGTGGTGCAGTCAGGGCGGAGCCTGTTTCCGCTCCTGGCCAACTACGACCGGCAGCTGACGGAGTATCTATCGGAGCAATTGGATCTGTCCGTGTCGGTTGGGCGCCTCACGGCCGACTGGCAGGAGCTGAAACCCAGCCTCACCCTTTACGAGCTGAGTGTCAGTGATCAGGAGGGGCGCCCCCTACTCAAGGCCGACCGGGTCCTGCTTCGACTGAANCTGGTCAGCAGCGCGCTGGAAGGGCGACTGGCTTGGGACAAGATCGTGCTGCGTCGCCCCCAACTNTCCCTGTCCCAGGGGACCGATGGGTATTGGGGNCTGCCAGACTTCGTCNCCGATCAGGAGCGCCCNNCCGCCGATGAACCGCTCGCGCCAGACGATCTGCTCACCCTGTTCGAAGTCGGCACNCGNGTCGAGCTGCTNGATGCCAGTATTGNCCTGTCTTTTGCCAGNGGTCACCAGCAGACCTTCTCCGCCCCGTACNTGTTACTGGAGCATGAGGGGGACTTCCACCGGCTCTCCTTGCAGGTGGACCTGGAAGGACGGGACCGTGCCCTGGTGGCCATTCTCGAAGGCCGGGGCGATCCGCGAGACCCGAAAAACTTCCATACCGAAGGCTATCTGAACCTGCGNGACTTCCCCACCCTGGAGCCCCTGACCGCGATCGGTGGCATTCTGGTGGGCGAAAGCGAACATCGTGACTGGTACCGGGAAGGGCGAATGAACGCCAGCCTCTGGTTCTCCAGCCAGGAAGACGGTGGCGGNTACGACTGGGTCGGCAATCTGGGGCTGGACGACGTNGCTCTGCCGTTGGAAGAACTCACACTGGACCGGGTCAGCGCCACCATCGGCGGCGAATGGCGTCGCTCCGGTCGGTGGCAGGTGGCGTTGCAGGATCTCTCGGCGGAATGGCGCGATCGGGCNCTGGAGCCGCTGCAGGTCTCCGTGTCCACTGCCCGGACCAACGCTCCGATCCACTGGATGATCGATCACATCGATCTGCGCTACTGGACCACCCTGGCGGACCAGCTTGGATTGCTGGGGGACGGTCGCCTGCAGGAAGTGGTGCGTACCCTCAATCCCCAGGGCGACGTCCGGCATCTGCAGCTTACGGTGCCCCAGGACGACTGGCGGGGTTGGGAGCTGATGGCCGAGCTGGGAGACGTAGCCGTGGAACCCTGGCAGGGCGTTCCGGGCCTGAACGGTGTGACCGGGTTTGTCGAGGCCANTCAGCNCGGNGGCCATGTCGATCTGGATAGCCGCAACGGTTTCGAGATGTTCTTTGCCAAAACCTACGACGAGCCCATGNCGTATCANAGCGCCCGCGGTCAGGTCGCCTGGCACTTGCGGCCGGANGAGAANCAGATTTACGTCAATAGCGGGCCGCTGTCATTGCGNGGGCCGGGNGAGTCCGCNACGGGCAGNATGTGGTTGTCGCTGCCCTGGGAGCGNAACACCGGTGANATCGACCTGTACCTGGATATCCNTGGCGAGGACCTGANCGCCAANGNGTACGACAAGTACCTGCCCAAGGTGGTCCCGGCCTCGCTGACCGATTGGCTCNCTCGCAGCCTCGGTGANAATAACCCNGGCACNGCCCGCTCGGCGCACTTTCTGTTCCGTGGCACTCTGAACCGTCCGGGCCAACCGCGCGTGCGCAGCTACCAACTGGCACTGGAAATGGCCGGCGCGNACCTCAACTATCATCCGGACTGGCCGCCGCTCAGTGNCCTGACCGGTCAGCTCATGCTCGATAACAACCGGGTCGATGCCCGAGTGGAGCAGGCCCGGCTGTACAACAGTACTCTGGAAAATGCTCGGATTCAGGTGGCAGAGAACCCCGTGGGCNAGGGNCTGTTATTGAACATTGACGGACAGCTGCAGGCGCTGGCCAGTGATGGNCTGCAACTGCTCAGAGAGGGNTACCTGCGCCGATACGTCGGTGACAACATGGATGCCTGGAGCGTACAGGGCACCATTGATGCCGAGCTGGATCTGGCTATCCCCCTGCAACCGGATCAGCCCGGGGCCGCCCAACAGGTGGCGATGGATCTGACCTTGCCCCGACTGACCATGAACGACCTNAATTTGAGTGCANGGGATCTGTCGGGNCCNCTCCGNTACGACAATGAGCAGGGGCTGAGCAGTGAGGGNCTGNCCGGGGAGNTGTTTGGCGAACCGCTCACGCTCNCCATCGCCAGCCGGCAGGAGNAGGAANAGGTCGGTGACGGCCATTGATCTCAATGGTCGGGCCTCTGGCGCGGTGTTGGCGGAGTGGGCTCAGCGCCCTGCACTGCAATTTCTGGATGGCACATTTGCGTTCGGCGGCGAGCTGGAACTCAGTCATTACCGGGACCCCGAGCCCCATCGCGACCAACAGCTGGCGGCTTTCACGCTCAGCTCGGATCTGCGCGGAGTTTCGCTGAATGTCCCGGCACCGATCGGAAAGACGGCCGAGCAGACCCGGGAGCTTACCGCCAGCGTGATTCTGGGACGTCAGAGTGCGCAGGCCGAGTTGTACTACAACGATCATTTGCAGGCCCGGGCCCAGATTGATCTCGAGCGGCAACAATTGCAGCGGGTCAGCGTGGGCCTGGGGGTGCCAGCACAACTGCCGGAGGCTCCCGGCGTGCATCTGAGCGGCGCCATGGAGACGCTGGATTTGGAGGGATGGCAGGATCTGCTTCGTCGCTATCAGGATCTGGTCGCGGACGATGAACAGCCGGCACCGGAGACCGCCTTTGAGGGGCTCCCGGTCGAAGTGGACCTGGCGTTGGCCCGGTATTCACTGGGCCCATTGGAACTGGAAGAGATTGAGCTTGGGGCCGTCTCCACCGAGCGCGGCTGGCGCCTGACCTTCACCAACCCCGAGCTGGCGGGTGAACTCGACTGGGCGCCGGGGCAGCCTCTGGCGCTGCATCTGGCCCGGGTTGATCTGCCCCGGTCGGTGCTGGAGTCGGCCGTCGGTGCGACGGAGTTGGCTGACCCATTTGATCCCAGGAGCCTGCCCGAGGCCCAGGTCAGCATCGAGTCGCTCATGCTCGGAGGTGAGGATTACGGTCAGTGGGAGTTCCGGTTGGCCCCGGGAGATCAGGGGGTCATTGTCGATCAGTTGCAAGGCAGTATTCGCGGCCTGACCGTCACCGGCCAGGATGAAGACACGGGCGCCCGACTGCTCTGGTCGCAGGCTGAAGACACTCCCGAGCGGACCTACCTCGCCGCCAGCCTGCGCGCCGGCAACCTGTCGGAAGTGATGCAGCGCTGGGGGCAGTCCGATATTCTCGAAAGTGAATCGGCCAACTATCGGCTCGACATCAGTTGGGCCGGGGCGCCTCAGGCGTTTGATCTCGAGACGCTGGAGGGCGACGTCCGGTTCAACGTGACCTCTGGGCGCTTCAAACGCAATCCGGCCGCCGGTAGCGACGGCATTCTGCGGCTTTTTGCGGTGCTCAATTTCGACTCCCTGGCGCGCCGGCTGCGGCTGGATTTTTCCGACCTCTATCAAAGTGGTCTGGCCTACGACAGTATTGAAGGGCTCATGACCTTCGACAAAGGGACGCTGGTGTTTTCCGAGCCGGTGCAGGTACGCAGCCCCTCCAGTCGCCTGCAACTGGCCGGTCGCGCCAATCTGGTGGATGAAACCCTCGACACCCGGCTGATCGCGACGCTGCCCGTTGCCGGTAACCTGACTTTCCTGACTGCCGTGGCGGCGGGGCTGCCCGCGGCGGCCGGGGTATTTCTGGTCAGCAAGCTGTTCGAGAAGCAGGTGGACCAGGCAACCAGCATCAGTTACACCATTCGCGGAGATTGGGATGATCCGACCATCAAGTTTGATCGAATGTTTGAGGGTGGGGCTGGTCTAACGACAGAGAACGGCTCCACAGAGCCTCAATCCCCCGAGGAGCCCTGATATGCGCTACATCAATCAGCATCGAATTCTGGCCAGCCTGCTGCCCCTGACGCTGGGGCTGCTGTTGCTGGCGGCCCTGCCGGCGGCGTCCCAACCGGCCGTAGAGCAGGCCCGTGCCTGGATCAAAGCCGGCGAAAATCTGGAGCAGATCGACCAGAGCACCTGGCGTGAACTGCTGACCGACGAGCAGTACGACATTCTCTGGGAAAAAGGCACGGAGCGGGCCTACACCGGCGAGCTGCTGGATAACAAGCGAGATGGCGTCTACGTTACCGCCGGGTGCCGGATTCCGGTGTTCGACTCCCGGCACAAGTATGATTCCGGCACCGGGTGGCCCAGCTTCTGGACCGTCTTTGAGGACGACAATATCCGGCTCGAGGATGATTACAGTTGGTTTGGCCGCCGTCGGGTGGAAGTGCTCTCCGCCTGCGGCGAACACCTGGGACACGTGTTCCCTGACGGTCCGGAGCCCACTGGAAAACGCTACTGCATCAACTCCCTGGCTCTGGAATTCGTCCCCCGCGAGGAGTGGCAGGCCGAGCAGAGCCGCCGAACCGACTGACCGGCTGGGGCTCCTGTTTCCCGGCAGATTGTGATAACGTTCGCAGACCCTGAGGCGAGCGGACCCTAGACTGCCCGCTCTTTATGGAAAGCCGTGACCCAACGGTTGGGCCTGACAACGACACAATAAGATCATGTTGCAATCCATCGCTCGAACTCGGCGCTTTTGGGTGCCTGCTCTCGTTCTGCTGGTCTCGTTACTGGTGTACGGTGTGAACTACGGTTCGCCCAAGGCCATGTTCTGGGACGAAAACTATCATGTGACCTCCGGACAGAAATACCTGGACGGCACCCTGTTCATGGAGCTGCACCCGCCCCTGGGCAAGCTGCTCATCGCCGCCGGGGAAAAGCTCTTCGGAGGCAACGAAGACCTCGACAAAAGCCGCTTCAACCGCACCGATTACCTGCAGGGCTCCGCCGTCCCGGAGGGAATGAGCTACACCGGGTTCCGCTTCGCCTCGACCTTCCTGATGGCCCTGTCCGTGCTCTTTTTCTACGGTATTGTCTGGCGCATCACTCGACGGGTCTGGGTCGCCGCCGGTTTCAGCGCACTGCTGATTTTTGATAATGCGTTGGTGGTCCACTCCCGCGCTGCCATGCTCGAGGGCATACAACTCTTTTTCATCCTTGCTGCACTTTATTACTTTGTCCATGTGCTCACCAGGACCAGACCCATCCGCTTGCCCCAGTACGCCATTCTGGGGGTATTGGTGGGGCTGGTGGTATCGGTAAAACTCAACGGGGCGGTTCTGCTGCTGCTGTTTGTCATGCTCTGGGGCGTGGATCAGTGGGAGAACCTCAAGGCCTTTCGCTGGAAAGCGTTGCTGCAGCGACTCGCCACCACTGTGCCCTCGGCCGTACTGCCGTTGCTGGCTGTCTTTGCGAGCATTCTGTATGTGCATATTGCTCTGGGCGAAAACATTGTGGGCAACCGCACCTACAAGGCGTCGGAGCCCTACCTCGAAGAGGTGCGGGCCGGTCGCAGCCATAGCCTCAGCGCCTTCTATCACGGTTTTCAGGACAATCTGCGTTACATGCTGGAATACTCCGACGGTGTGGCCCGGCTGGACATCTGCAAACCCGGCGAGAACGGCAGTTACGCGATTGGCTGGCCCCTGGGGAACAAAAGCATCAATTACCGGTGGGATAAAAACACCGTCGATGGCGAAGTGCAGGTCCGCTACATTCAGATTATTGCCAACCCGATTGTCTGGTTTTCGGTTGCCCTGGGGGTGATCTTGTCCCTCGGGCTGGCGATCAGCCGGTTTGTCTACGGCAACCCGGTCAAAGACGAGCGCCAGTTTTACTGGGTCATGGCATTTACCACGCTGTATGCGAGCTACATGATCGCCATATTGCAGATCGAGCGGGTCATGTACCTCTATCACTACCTGGTGCCCCTGGTATTCGGCATGCTCAATCTGGCCATGTTGTTCACCTATATCTTCCGCGATGAGGTGCTCGCCAACCGGCGGCACACCATGGTGAACCTCGGGTTGTTTGTGGTGTTGGTGGTGGCGATGTTTGCCTACTTCTCCCCGTTTACCTATGGGCTGCCCATCAATGAAGACCAGTTCGAGGCGCGCAACTGGTTTCATCTCTGGCAAATGAACGTGGTGCGATGATCATGCGGACCTGGTGGAATAAAAATACCGTACTGACTTTGCTGCTCGCGCTGGTGGCTCTGGCTATCGTGGTGCGAATCACGCCGCCCTACGTTCCCAAAGTGGTGGGGCTGACGCTGGTCAAGAACAAGGAGGCCATCCGGCGCATTGACCAGGAGCGGGAGGTCGACTTCCAGCGCACCCTCTGGGTGGACCGCCTGGACCTGTCCCGAAAAAACCAGCTACGCCACACCAAGCTGGGGCAAATAGGCTATGCCGACAACTTCTTTGTGGATATCGATCATACCTTCGAGGTGCTGGTGCCGGGGGAGTATCGCTTTCTGATTGGCAGTGACGACGGTTTTATCGCCAAGGTGGACGGGCGGGAAATCTGTCGGTTCAACCGGGATCGAGGGTACCGCAAGCAGAGTTGTCGGGCGCGGCTGGATGAAGGTGAACACCGGTTTGAGCTGACCTATTTCCAGGGTGGTGGACACGCCGGTTTGACCGTGGAGTATCGGTTGAAAGACGGTACTCAGGCCTATTTCTTTGGTGAGGATTCAGAGTTGATGCGTTTCTGATACCCAGGGGGAGCGCGCATCATCAATGGGGCAATCGGGGATAAAAAAAGCCCCCGAAACCGGGGGCCAAAAGAAAAGCGGGTTGAGGCCGGAGCCTCAGGTCTAACAAGGGGCAAGCGCCCCGAATCTTGCAACAGCTCGCGTCTTAGTTGGACGCCAGCTTGAATTGACGTACCGCCTGGTTGAAAGAGTCGGCGTAGGCTTTCAACTCTTCCACCGCCTGACGCTTCTCGCGGTTGCTCATGCTTGAGCAGTTCAGGAATGCTTCCTGAGCTTGAACATACTGCTTCACTTCATTGTTGGTTTTGACCATCTGCGCGGTCACTGCCGTTGCCGGATCCGGGATCGCGGGCTTATTGGCCGGCGCTTCACAAGCCAGGGCGGAAACACTGAACAGAGCGGATGCGCAAACAGCAAACAAAAACTTTTTCATAGTAAAACACCTGAATATTTTAACCGTCGGCCCTGCGGAGATATTAGCCGCGGAACCATATTTGACTGACTAGGTCTGTGACCGACTTCGCAACTTCCTGATCACGGGGCGCATTCTCCCACATGGATCATTGTTTCAAAAGGTTCTAAAAAGAACATTTTGTTATCGACATAAAGAATAAACAGGGAAAAAGTTATCAATCTTCCATGAAATGGTCACATTTACCCTGAAAGTGCTGGAAGGTTGACGCGCGACGGAATGCGGGTGGGTGTTTCAGGAATCCTGACGAAAAGTTGGCGGCTCCGGAAGGTTGNNAATNNNACCCTTCCGGAGGNTTCGGNNCAGACGGTNTTNGGNNNTNCGTGTTACNGNTCGATACCCAGNGCNCTCANNGTGTTCGGGTCNGGNAAGCCNTCNGGCACCAGATCNCGNTCACTCTGGAATNGNCTCAGGGCCTGGCGGGTAGCGGGCCCCCAGATGCCATCCACNTTGCCCGCCTCATGGCCTTCGGCNTTGAGNTTNTCNTGAATGGCNATTACCTGNTCCCGATTCAGCCGCGGGCTGTCTTCCGGGGGNGTTNNGCTCAGNNTGCCNGCNCCGGCAATCCGGTCCGCCANATGGCCCACNGCCAGGGCGTANTACTCGGACTGGTTCCANCCCATGATCACCTTGAAGTTGTCGTACACCAGGAANGCCGGGCCNCGATGGCCGGACGGNACCAGCAGGGCGGCTTCGATATCNGCGGAGGGCAGGGTGGTGCCATTGGTCTGGCGAATGCCCATNTCGTGCCACTCCGACAGCGGGCGGCGCTGTTTCAGGCCGGCTTCCAGGTACGGGAAGTTCTCCGGCAGGCGGACTTCCCGNCCCCAGCGGTANTCGNCGTCCCAGCCCATGCTGCTGAGAAANTTGGCCGCCGAGNCCATGGCATCNGNCAGGCTGTTCCANAGNTCCCGNTTGCCGTCATTGTCATANTCCACGGCGTGGCGAATAAACACCGACGGCATAAATTGNACATGCCCCATGGCGCCNGCCCAGGAGCCTTCCATACGCTCCGGTGCAATGGCCCCNTCGTCAACGATGCGCAGGGCCGACATCAACTCCCGGGTAAAGTAGGTGCTGCGGCGCTCGTCGCAGGCCAGTGTGGCCAGCGAGTCNAGNACGGACATNTTGCCGAAGTAGCGGCCNAAGTTGGTTTCCAGGCCCCAAAAGGCCACCAGATANGGNGCGGGTACGCCGTACTCCCGCTCGACCCGGGCGAGCAGGTCCCGATGCTCGCGNAGNAGGCGACGNCCGTCCGCCACTCGCTGGTCGGTGACGCGGCGACNCAAGTAGTCAGAGAAAGGCGTGGTGAATTCCGGTTGGCGNCGNTCCAGNTCNATCACCCGNTCGACCCACTTCAGATTGGCCAGGCTATCGCGGACGATNGCAGAGTCCAGCCCCTGGGTTTTGGCCTCCTGGGAGAAGCGCTCGATACACTGGGCAAAANCCTCCTGGCTCATGGCCTGGGACGGTGCGCTGGCACTGAGTGCAATCGCACCCGTCAACAATAACGAACCCCAATACATACATACTCCAATGGGATAAAAANTGGCCCCGTGTGGATCGCTCCGGGGTGGAAGTGGCNCTGCGCCTGAAATTGACCAGTGCGANTGCGCCGTGCCATGATTCCGCTGGTCAATAAAGCATAATGCAATGAGAGAAATCAACCATGAGACAACGCACACTTCTGGCCGCGCTNGGCGCGGCGAGCCTGTTTTTGTTTGGCTGTCANTCCACNCCGTCGTCAGACTCNTCTACGGTGANCGCNCCCTGGGTATCCGACCTCGGGGATGGNACCTACNAGAACCCGGTCATTTACGCCGATTACTCGGACCCGGATGTGGTTCAGGTNGACGGNACTTACTACATGACCTCCTCGAGCTTCAATAGTGCCCCNGGCCTNCCGCTGNTGACCTCCAAAGANATGGTCAATTGGGAGCTGGTGGGGCACGCGGTCGACCGGCAAATCCCGCNCGAGGTGTTCGANGTGCCGCAGCACGGCAANGGCATCTGGGCGCCCTGNCTGCGCTACCACGATGGCAAGTTCTGGATTTTCTGGGGNGACCCGGATTTTGGCATCTATCAGGTTCANGCCGAGGACTTTGCCGGCCCCTGGAGCGAGCCGCANCTGGTGGTGCCGGGCAAAGNTGCCGGGCTNATCGACCCGACGCCGCTGTGGGACGACGACGGACANGCCTATCTGTTGCACGGCTGGGCAAAGAGTCGCGCCGGGCTCAANAANATTCTGACNCTTCGGCGCATGGCNCCNGANGCNTCNNAAGTCTACGANGAAGGCGANACCGTGATTGACGGCTTTCAGNTGCCCGGCTATCGCACNCTGGAGGGGCCCAAGTTCTACAAGCGCAATGGCTATTACTACATCTTCGCCCCGGCCGGTGGTGTTGAGCCGGGTTGGCAGTCGGTATTCCGTGCCCGGAACGTTGAAGGCCCCTACGAGGACCGGATCGTNNTGGCCCAGGGCGACACNGAGGTCAATGGCCCACACCAGGGCGCCTGGGTGCAGACCCCGGAAGGCGATGACTGGTTNATTCATTTCCAGTCCAAAGAAACCTACGGGCGGATTGTGCACCTGCAGCCAGTGCGCTGGCGCGATGANTGGCCCGAAATGGGCCAGAACGTGAACGCCGANGGCCTCGGGGAGCCGGTGCTNCGGCACCGCAAGCCCGTGGACGGGTTCCCGGTNAAGGTGCCGGTCACCACCGATGAATTCTCCGGTGAGCGGTTGGGTGTGCAGTGGCAGTGGAACGCCAATTACNANGANGANTGGTTTTCCCTGACNGAGCGGGCGGGGCACCTGCGCCTNTTNGCCCATGACTTTGACTCCCCCAATGGCGAGGACAACCTNTGGCTGAACCCGGCGCTGGTCATGCAGAAAGTGCCCGCGCCNGCATTCACCATGACCACGGTGCTCGAAGTGAATACCCGGCATAACGGTGACCGGGCCGGCCTGGTCATGTTTGGTGAGGATTACGGATGGATCGGGCTGGAACAGCGCGATGGGCAGACCCGGCTGGTGCAGAAAACCTGTGTCGATGCCCGCACCGGGTGTGACGAACAGACTCAGGGCGACATCGCCTATGCCGGCGAGGGGCGCATTTACCTGCGGTTGCACTTTCACGATGATCAGACGGTCGATTTCGAATACAGTCTGGATGGCGACGACTACCAGCCCCTGGGTGAGCGCTTCCAAACCCGGCGGGGCCGCTGGGTGGGCGGTAAAATCGGTCTGTTCGTGGAGGGCGGCGAGGGCGCCTATGCCGACGCCGATTACTTCCGGGTGACACCTCCCGCGCGTTAAGTCCGTTTCACCCCCGGATTGTAAACAGGCCACCACTGGGTGGCCTGTTTGCGTATGCGCCGCTAAAAGGTTTATTCAGGCGACGTGAACTTGGTCATGGCCCGGCGGCTGAGCTTCTGGCAGAATATGGCGGCGTTCTTACGCGCAGATCCTACGCCTTATCAGGATGTTAAATACGGAAAAACAAGGAATCTTCTCTTATGCAGAAAATAACCAAAATTTCGCTCGTCGTATTGGTGTTGGTGGGAGTGGCCGTGGCGTTTGCCACCGGCGTTTTCACAGGCTCCCGAACCTCGGGCAACGGGCTGGATGAACTGCTCACCTTTATCCCGGCGGACAGCCCCGTGGTGGTGGTAGGGCAAACCAAGGCAGACTATACCGAGCTGTCCAACAAAACCCTTCAGAACATGAACCCCAATGATATCCAGCCGCTGATTGACCTGCTGGATGCCAGCGAAGAGGGTTCCGGTGCACAACTGGTACGCTGGTTGATCGATGACTACATTCAGACGGCGGCCACTCAGGGGCAGCAAGGTCTGGTGGATCGCTACGGTGCCAATCCCACCGGCCCTTATGGTTTCTACTTCAGCGGTGCTGCACCGGTAGTCCGCTTCTCGCTGACCAGCGCCGAGCCTCTGATGGCCGTACTGGCTGAAGCCGAGCAGGAAACCGGCGTAACCGCGGAGCAGAGCACCCTCGGAAGTGCCACCCTGTACGCCTGGTCTCTGAATGAAGAAAAGCCGGAGATCAAGCTGGGTCTGGCGCTGGATGAGCGCAGCCTGACGCTGTCTCTGCTGAACAGCAAGGATACGCCGGAGGCGCGGATGCTGCGCTTTGCCCGCCAGCCCCAGGCGGAGCCGCTGGCCGGTACCGAGCGCCTCAAACAACTGCGTAAGGACTATGCCGATGCGGACCAGTTCATGGGCTATGTGGACTTCCAGCAAATTGTGACCGCCCTGTTCTCGCCCGAGCAGAATGGCACTGGCCGTGAGCTGCGCACCTGGTTCCCGGAGTTTGAACAGGATTTCGCCCAGGACATGAGCGATGCCTGTCGTAACGACTATGTCGCGCTGGCGAGCCATATGCCGCGCATCACCATGGGCTCGGACGGCTACTCCGTCAACGGCAACGAGCTGGGGCAGGATCTGAGTTTCCTCTGGCACATCAACAACGACAGTGTGGTCACGTCTTTGCAGAAGCTGCAGGGCCATGTGCCGGGCTATGCCCGCACCGTGGATGACAAGCTGGCGGCTTACGCGCTGGGGCTGAATGTCAGTCAACTCGTGCCGGTGTTGAGCGAATTCTGGACCCAGTTCACCCAGGCCGAGTTCCAGTGCGAGCAACTGCAGGCGATGCAGCAACAAGCCCAGAGCTATAACCCGGCCATGCTCGCCATGGGTACCGCCATGGTTGATTCGGTGCGTGGTGCCGGTATTGCGCTGTTCAATCTCGAGCCCAGCGATACAACGCCAGTCGGACTCGACGGCTCCGTGCTGGTGTCCATCAGCTCTGAGAATCCGGCGGCCCTGGCCTCCATGGCCAGCTCGTTTGTGCCGGGTATGATGGGCTTGAGCATTCCCTCAGACGGCACCGCGGTGGAAATTCCCGACCCGATGGGCCTGGGCGGTAACTTTGCGGCGATCAAAGGCAAGCATCTGGTGGTCTATCGTGGCAGTGCCGGTGAAGCAGCCGCTAACAACCTGGCCGGCGAAACGCTGGAAACCAACGGGCTGTCGGCACTGGCGTTGAACCTGCGCGAGCCCATGAAAATGTTCAACACCGTTGAGCCGGTGATGCAGACCATGGGTAACCCCGGTTGTGCTGAGACCTTTGTCGGCCTGCTGAACCTTACCCAGACGCCCATTTCCATGGGGTATCAGGAAGCGTTGGGTCAGCGCGGCTGGCGTGGTGACCTGTCCATCGAAATGGAAGTGGCTGATCCTGTCACTCCGGGTGATATCGCCGGAGAGTATGAGCTGGCACTTCTGGATGACAGCAGCTGCTCCTGGGAGCCGCTCGGTCAGGAAACCCTGGGCGAGGACCAGACCGGGGGCTTCGCGTCCGAGTCGGCCGATGGCGCCTGTGATGAGTACCAGAGTGAATTCACCTGGAGTATGACCGGTCGCCTCCTGTCCCAGTCCACCCACGTTGAGCGTCAGCGCGACGCCTGTGACAGCGACTGGAACACCATGGAAACGGCGGAGAACTTCGAGTGCGGTGTGATTGCTGCCGAAGGAGACCACTTCTACTGCAGCACCATGACCGACGGTGTGACCGAGCTGTATCGGTACAGCCGCCTGTAAGTCGCGCTGGTATTGGATGTTGAACCGGGCAGGGAGGCCCGGTTATCTCACGCTTGATGGAATGGCAGTCCTCGCCAGATCCGTACTCCCTCGTTAGCGTTTCGAAATTCGGTTTACGCTGGAAATTCCCTCGCCATCCCAGATCATTTCATAATGTGCTGACTGCACCATACTTTTGACGCCCCGTGGGGTGAACAGCGCCCAGCAGGTGGCCCCCAGGTTGCGCACTGAGTGATAGCTCAGGCCTTTTTTTCCCCTCTGGCGAGCGGCGGCGCCCAGCGCCTGGCTGGCGGAGTAATCCTCGGGATCATAAATCGCGTGCTCGGGCGGAAGCCGGGTCAGATCCAGCAGGGTGTCCGAAAATCCGCACAGCAGCGAGCGAAATACCAGCCGGTCATAGCGCAGACCTTCCACCCGACTCAGGTATCGCTGCTGATGGTAGCGAACCTCGGCAATCGCCGTGGTGACGGATTCTGCCAGGTACAGTACGCCGAAGGCGCCATTGCTGAAGCGGCTGCCGTCCGGGTTTACATGAGTAAACGGTGCTACGGCGTAGGAGCAGCCTCGAATCCCGAAGGGGATCTCGTCCCGGGGGATCAGCCCCAGGTCGCCGGCCTCGGCCAGTAGCCGAGGATTGGTCAGTGCCTGCAACTGATACAGCGCCTCGAAGTCGTCCGCGTCGGCCACATCCTCAAACAGGGTGATGGGCGGAAACCGGGAGGGAATCAGCCGGTAGCTGGCCAGCGGCTCGACCCGCTGTTCCGGAGCGTCGAGCGGTGCTACCACTGTGCCCCCCGCAGTGCATCCACGCGTTTGAAGGTCTCATATAACGCCGCCAGGGAGCCGGTACTGATGACCTCCATGGGAGTTTTGCCGCTGAAGTAGGGGTTGTGGTTCTTCATACGCATAAAGCCGTAACGGTTTTCCGGGTTGTCGAATACCGTGTTCAGACCGGCATGTATGTTCAGCAGGTAGCTGATCCGGTCCAGGTGATCCCGGTCCAACTGCGCCTTTTCCGGCTGACTGCGGTACTTGTAGTAGGTTGCCTTGGGCAGGCTGAGGATAGCCAATTGCTCATTCAGGCTGCAGTCCCACTTCTCCAGAATATTGAAGGCCGCCTTGAGCCCGGCGGGGCCGAGTGGCGCGGTATCGGGCTGTTGACGGGGCGCTGTAGTTGCCATGAGTTACCTCCAAAAAAGCGGCCTGACTGCTCACCAATATTCTAATTATGAACCTTTATTATTTTTTTGTCTATATGGAGACTGGGGCGCTCGGCCGAATCAGCTGATGCTGAGTTAATGGGGTATTACGGCATCGTTATCTGGTTTAAGGATAATAGTGTGGCAAATATGCCCCATTTCAGAGAGTCATCTGGTTATCTTGCGACGGAGTTCGTCAGACCGACTAGTATACATTTGTTATGTTCTTTACGAGCGCGACGTCATAGCTTATTGTCGTGGTGACTTATAGTTGAGGCGGGCGGTAAGACCTCTTTTTAAGGTAAGCGCCTACTCGGCTCAAGTACCCAGCAAAGCCCAATAACAAATGCAAAGGCAGGAAAGTCATGAGCAAACACCCAATCCCATTTTTGAGTCAATGCCTCGCGGTCGCACTGATCGCCTTCAGCACCGCCGTCTTCGCGCAGGACGGCAAAATGTATCCGATCGACGCCCCCGATGAGCCCGGTGCCATTCCTCTGGAAACCGGAGGTGTGGAAGGGCAGACCGAGCCGGAAAGCTGGTTCCGCCAGTGGGGAGATCCCATGGCCCGCAATATTTCCAGGGCGACTCTGACGCCGGTATTGGCCGATCCGGAAAAAGCCAATGGCACCTCGGTGATCGTGGCGCCGGGCGGTGGCTTCATGTGGCTGTCCATGGGCAATGAAGGCTGGGAGGTGGCCGAGGCGCTGGCCGAACAGGGCATCAATGCCTTTGTCCTCAAGTACCGGCTGCAACCCACGGCTCCCTCCCTGGAAGACTTTGAAAACCAGATGAACCGCCGCTTCGAAGAAGCCGATGAATCCTCTGAGGGTGGTGAACAGAACGAAGCACCGGAGCGCCCGCGCTGGGACCTGTCAAACCAGATTGCAGATGTTGAGGCGGCTTATTCGATGATACTCGAGCGCGCTGATGACTGGGGCGTTGATCCTGAACGAATCGGCATGATTGGTTTCTCTGCCGGTGCAGGCCTGACTATGGCCACCGCACTCGAATCCGAAAAAGTCGAGCTGGCGTTTATTGGTCCGATTTACGGCGGTATGAATGCTGTCGATGTGCCAGAGAGTGCGCCGCCGATGTTTGCGGCCATCGCTTCCGACGACTTCCTCTTCAACGGAAAATTCGGCCTGATCGAATCCTGGTACGAAGCGGGCATTCCGGTCGAGTTCCACCTGTACCAGAATGGCGGTCACGGCTTTGGGCTGGGCAATCCGGACCGGACCAGCAACAAGTGGTTTGGTTCGTTCATGTACTGGCTGGAAGTGAATGGCTTTCTGAACTCTGCAAAAGACTGAGGGGAAACTCAAGGTCACTGCGATGAAATAGGGCTTAGCGATAAGCCCTATTTCAGTATCTACCGCCTCTGGCGTATCAGTTGGCCGTGGCGGTACAGTCCGGTGTGCTGATCGATCCATTGGCATTGCCGAGAACCCCGAAGGTGGCGGTGCTCCCTGGAGCCAGGTTGGCATTCCAGCTCAGGCTGCTGGCCACAATGTCGGACGCGCTGGCCTGTACATTGGCGCTCCAGCTATTGGTCACCTGTGGGTCCTGATCAAAACCGAGTGTGGCGACCCAGCCGTTGATGGCGCTATTGGTGTCATTGGTTACCGTTACATCCATCTGATAACCCGACCCCCACTGATTGAGCCCCGTTACGCTGCAGCCAATAGTACCGGGCGTGGGTTCCGGTTCGGGATCTGGTTCTGGCGTACCTCCGTCGGTGTCTCGTGGCGGCGTACCGTTATAGCCTTCCTGCCCTTCGTGCGTCATGCTCAGTACCAGATAGCCATCGCGAGTGGTGACGTTGCTCGGGGTGAAATCGGCGCTGTTTTCCGCAAACGTCCAGTCGGCGGTGCCCCAGCGGGAGGGATCCAGTGAATCAAAATCATCACGCCAGCTAAGCTGAAAATTCTGTCCATCCCAGCGGTGATACTCCATCCAGTTCACGTACATGTGCACCGGTAGAATGCTGTCATCGAAGGGGCCGACCCACTCGGCGATATTCGCTGGCCAGAAGTTCATGCGCGCCTGGGCGGGGCTGGTCAGGGCACTGGCCTGATTGCCATTCACTTCGCGTACCAGCTGCCCATCAATCAGCCAGCGAACCCGATCCGGGGTCCACTCAAGCGTGAACGTATGGTAGCTATCCCCCAGGCCAGACGCTGGGTGTACCTCCTCAGAGGTGATCTTGGTGCCCAGACCGGTAATGATGTTGCTCTGCCAGGCGTTGGCGCCGTCTTTGCCGAGCACCTCAATGTCTACCTCTTCCCAGAATACATCCTCGAGCTCCGAGCCTTCTTTCCAAAGGAAAAACGCCGAGATCAGGCCGCTGCCTTTACCGGCCCGCATGCGAATCACGTATTTGCCGTAGAGCTCCGAGTCCAGAGTAAACACTTCAGCGCTTTTGTAGGGTTTGGCATCTGCCAACAAAGGCGCCATGAGTAATAGCCCGAAGACGGGCACCGTGCGGGCGAGTCGCCGTAGAGAGGAAAACATAACGAACTCCTTAAAGTTATAAGAATGAAGATCGTAGGCGCCTGGCTCCCCGGGGAGAGTGGCGGCCGACCGGGCGATTTTCCGGTGGGGAGCGCGTGAGGAACAGTCTCAATAGGCGTTTTGCAGAAATTGAGACAGGGTGGGATCAGGCGGTACGAGAGCTGGCCGGCAGGCCGTCATAGTCCGGGTGGTGTTTCTGCCGGTAGGCGCATGGCGTGATGCCTTCGGTTTTCTTGAAGAACCGGTGGAAGGTGGCCTTGCTGTTGAATCCCGCCGCTCGGGCGATATCGGTAATGGTCTGATTCCTGGTTGCCGGGTCGCGTAGCTGACGTTTTACTTCCTCGAGGCGATAGCGACTGACAAAATCGTGAAAGTTCTGCTTGAAGCGGCGGTTTATGATGGTTGAGACGTCTCGCGGCGAACAGTCAACCTTTGCCGCAAAACGCTCCAGGGTAAGCTGAGGGTTCAGGTAGGTTCTATCTCGGGTCATGGCCGCTGTAATACGCGCCACGTCGGCATCGTCGATGGGGGCGGCACTGGCCGGGGGCGTGCTCTGTTGTGCTGTGAGGGTAGGGAGCGGTGTGAGCAATTCCCGGTAGAGCAAAAAGGCGACCAACGCCAGGGTGGCGTAATTGCCGACCACGCCCATGGCATCGCTGACCGGACCGGAATGCGCGCTGCCCACAAAGTGGGTAAGGGCGCTCCACAACCACACCATGGTGAAGCCGCTTACGATACAACTCTGTTCACGAAAGACGTCTTTGTCGACGATCGTCGCTGAAACTTCGTGCCTGGAGCGAACAACGATGGCCAGACACCACAGGCCATAGGCAAGCGGCAATAATTTCTTCAGGGTAATAAAGTCGTCGTAATAGGCGTTCGGCTGCTGATACAGCTGCAGGTTCAGTAGCAGGTCCCGTTGTACCGCGTGGGGAAAACGGAAGCACTCAAGGTAAAGGTATATCAGCGCCAGCACCGCAGGGGTCAGATGCCACCACTGCCAGCGGCTCAAGCGGAACCCCGGGCTCATATGTGATCTCAACTGCCAATAGAGCAGGGGCCCCAGCAGAAAGCCCACGGCGCCCAAGACGAGATACAAGTAGGGGAGCAGCGCAAACACCGGGTGGCGAATGGGCTCGGCCCAGACAATCAGGGTATTCACGGCGACCAGCGCATTGATCGCGAAAAACAACCCAAAAAAATAACCGGAGCGCTTTGGTCGACGCCAGCCGCCAATGTGTCGGGAGCCCAGCAGCGCACAGGCGATGACTGTCACAATCAACGCAATATCATGAACATTGAACAGAACGGCTTTCATCCCCATCCGGGCCTGGTCCTCATCGGTTCAGGTCTCGCAACGCTGAACGATATTAACGGCCCATGACACGGCTTACTATGAAGCTCATCGCAAATCGGGTGGGTGCGATTTACCAAGGCAGAGTTCTCTACGAGCAATAATCTGCCATTGTCTCGCTACTTACGAGCGACGATAAAGATCGAGGCCTTGTTGGGCTGCCACTCGCGCTCGATACTGAACCCCGCTCTGGTCAGTTTGGAAAGTAACGCTTCCTTGCTCAGGGTATTGACGTAAGGTGCCATGCCCACCCATTGCATAACGGGGATCAGCAATCGCCACAGGAAAAACAGGTCGCCCACCAGCGCGGTACTGGAAACGAAAACGCCGCCCGGTTTCAACAGCTTGTGGACGGTTGCGAGAGTGGCATCCACATCCTCAAGCAGATGCAGAATGTTGAGCCCCAGAATGACGTCAAAGCGTTCTTTGTCGAAGCTGAGATCATTCAATGTGCCCTGCTGGAACTGGATGTTCTCAACCCCCACATCCCGCGCCTTCTGCTCGGCGATATCGAGCATCTTCTGCGATATGTCGGTGGCGATAATCTGTCTGACATGGGGCGCGTGCACTAATGCCGTGCTTCCGGTACCGCACCCGAACTCCAGTACCGACGAGTCCGGCCGGAAGTATTCCCGGGTAATGGCCAACTTTTCCTGATACACCGCTTCGTCCCGAACCGGGCTCTTGGCGTAGCGGGGTGCGCTCTTGTCCCAAAATTCCTTCGAGGCTTTCATTGGTTCTCCTTGGGGTTCATGAAATGTTCCTCTAAAAAATTATCCAGCGTGTTTTTAGTGCCATATCCTATCGCTTATTGTGGTCAAAATGAATGTCATTGATTCTGGCCTTGAAAAACACAAAGTACTCATCAGTTCCGAAGCCATTTCCCGCATTGACCTGGTAGGGGAGTCGGAATCCCTGAATTTCCCTGAAGTCCGAAAGAATGCCGCCAAAGGGTTGAAGGCGGAATGTCTTCTCAGGGTTGGCATTGCTCCAACGCATAAATGACACATGAGTGGGTTGCCCCTCCTTGTCCATGTGAATGCTGACGGATTGGGACAAGCCTCCCGACGACAGCGTTACTCGAGCGGTATCGGTGTCAACCGCCTCCCAAGTGATGCCTGGGCCTGGAAGTAGTGCGGCGGGTGTCCAAAAGACCGCTTCAGCAACATAGCGACCAAAGGCGGAACGGGCATGATCTGAATTCCCGCCCTGGCGCGCTACCGGGATCAGACCCAGAATACGGAAGCGGGTCCAGCAACTGGAGTCTGACCCGCACATGAGCATTGGGCCTTTCAGTCGCATTCGCCAGACAAATCCCTCCGGAGCAGCCAGTATCTGCTCGGCACGCATTGGTTGATAATTGGGCGCTGCCTTTGATCCCAGGCTGAACTGCCCTTCCATACGTAATTTCGCCACGCGATAGAGCGGTGTGCCGGGGGTGATGGCAAAGTTGAAAAACCGCTGTGCTGGCTCAGGCAACTCCGAAACCAAGGAGGGATCATATGGTGCCGGGCGTTCAGGTTGCAGTGCCGCCAATCTTACCCACTCTGCACGGTCTGCGTGCTCGTCTGCCAGCCGAAGCGCAATCAGGGCTGTGCCGATAAGGAAAAGCGTTGAATACAGAAAGATCATCAGCCGCCACTCAGCGCTTGAAAGATAAACAGAGTATCACCGTCTTCAACCTGATCCGCGAGGGTTTTTCGATCAATCACGATGGTATCGTTAATACACAGTTTTACATGTCGCCGCACCACACCCCGTTCGTCGAGCACATAGTCGGTGAAACCGGGCGCCTGCTCATTAATGGCGTGCAGCACTTCGGCGACCGAGCCGGGCGGTGCGGTCAGCGTTCGGTCCTGTAATTGAGGAAAGAACCGGTACAGGTGTGAGGTCATCTTTACCGTAGGCATAGAGGTCAACCAAACCGCACGGAGTAGATGGGCGGAAAGTTGTTGCCCAGGCACTGCCAGGTTTCGCCTCGGTCTTCCGACAGGTAGGCATTGCCGGTGGTGCTGCCAAAGCACAGGCAATCACCTGAGACGTCCAGGGCGTGGCGCAGCACGATGTCGTGGGCATTCTCCTGGGGCAGGCCGTTGCGCAGTGCCTGCCAGGACTGGCCGCCATCCTCGGTACGGGCGACAAACAGTCCGCCGTCGATGGTCATACGCTGGGCGTCGCTCCGGCCCGGTACCACCCAGGCGGTGCGGCCATCCTGTTCATCCACGGCCACCGGGAAGCCAAAGTTTACGCCCGTGTCCGGGTCGCTGACCTTCTTCCAGCTTTGAGCGCCGTCGTCACTGTAGAACACGCCACAGTGGTTCTGTTGCCATAGGTGGTCCGGCTGGCCGGGGCATTGGGTTACAAAGTGCGGGTCGTGCCCCCAGTCGGCTTCTGGGTTCGGCAGATAGTCCATCAGCATGCCACGGTTGCGCCCGGCCCAGGTTTTGCCGCCATCCGTCGATTCGAGCACCCCGGCGGAGGAGACCGCCACATGCAAGTGATTCGGGTCGCGCGGATCGACAATGATGGAATGAATGCCCGGCTCAAACACCCCGTAATCAATACTCGCGGGTGTGCCACCCCATTGGTTTTCACTGGTGGCATCCCCGGCAAACAGATCGCCGCCGCGACTCTCATGGTTCCACAGCGGCCGGTTTAGCTCCCAGGTATCCCCGCCGTCATCACTGACAAACAGCCCTCCGGGGATGGTGCCGGCGTAGAGTCGACCGGGCTGGTCCGGCCCGCCAAAGGCCAGATGCCAGATCTTGTACACCGTCGCATTGGCGTATTCCGGTGTGCCGGCGGGCGCCTCGGGATCGAAATCTGGGGTGGGCAGTACCTGGGCGATATGACGCGCACCCTCCGGGTACTTCAGCGACGAGATATCGTCCCAGGTCTTACCGCCATCCCGCGAGCGAGACAGCTTGGGCCCCCAGTGGCCGTGATCCAGGGAGGCCCAGAGAGTGCCATCGCGAGGATCCCGGGCGGCATAGCAGACCGGAACGCCGGCGTGAAGGATAGGACGGGGTCGCCAGCCCGCCCCCCGTCGGTCGATCATGACGGTACCTTTACGGGTACCCAAAAGGATGGTGTCGGTCATCAGTGTGCCCTCATGGTGTCCAGATACGAGTAGGGCCCGGTCAGTCAGCCCCGGTAACTGGTCGAACGGCACCTCTGATTATAGACAGGGGGCGAAAAATTGCCCGGCGTCGGTGTTCAGCTGCTACGAAGCACGGCCTGGATTTTCTGTACATGCTCCACGACGTCACTGCCTAGCGGCGTGAGATACCCACCGTCCTTCTGGGTAATCAGGCCCTTCTGGTGGAGTTGCTCCGCTGCGGCCACCATCGCGGGGTCGGCGGAGTGCTGGTGTACTTTGAGGCCCTCCTGAGAGGATGCTGAGTCGAACAGGGCCAGCAGGTTGAGTTCGTTGAGGTGGTCTTCAAAAAAGTTCATGGCACTTTCCTCGCGCAGTGTTGATACAGCTCAAATAAACGTCGTTTAACGTTGGTCATTAGGTAAATATGAACGACACTTGAGGTTTAAACAACAGGAATCAGCCCTTGCATAGGAAAATGCAGCTTCAGGCGTCAGCCCGGCTGTGGCATACCTTCGGAGTCTACGATGAGCTACGAACGGTTGTTTGACGAAAGCTATGAACGCGTAGCCGTTGGAGTACGGGACGGGCAGCCGTTTTTTGAGGGCTTTTACCATCGTTTCCTTGCTGCCTCTCCTCTGGTGTCTCACAAATTCCGCCATACGGATATGGTTAAGCAGCGCACCATGTTGAAAAAGTCCTTCTACAGTTTGCTGACCTTTTATGCGAGTGGATCGGTCGATAACGTGCTTGAGCGTATCGCCGCCAATCACAGCTGCAAAGGCCTGGATGTTCCCCCGTTTCTGTATGATCTCTGGCTCGAGTCCCTGATGGACACAGTCAAACGCTATGATCCTCTATTCGACGATGACGTGGAGCTGGCCTGGCGGTTGGTGCTGAGTCCGGGTATTACCTATATGAAATTCAAATATGATCACTGCTGAGAGATTGATCTGCTTTCAGCGTTTTCAATAATAGACAACAACTCAGCGTAACTTCGACAAACAGCATCCGCTTCGGCACACCTGTCGCCATAAAGTTCGCTGGGAATAAAAACGGTATACATGCCGACCTTGGCAGCGCTCCGGATGTCGGCAACTGGGTTGTCTCCGATGAAAATGCACTGATCCGGCGAAACCGCCAGCTCCTTGCAGGCCAGCTCAAAAATGCTGGGGTCAGGTTTTCGGCAACCTACTGCCTCGGAAACGATAATCGAATCAAAGAAGTCGGCTATGCCGAGCGCTGATAGGTTTTCTTCCTGGAAAGGGCTTTTACCGTTAGAGACCAAGCCAATTTTATAGCCTTCGCGAGCAAGCTGCCGAACTGCATCCGAAGCCCCTGGTCTTTCGGCACAAAAATTTCGAAAGTGGTTAAGGTACTCGTCCACCAGCTCGTCAACGCTCTGTGGAATAGAGAATTCGCCTTTCAGGCATTGGTAAACCTGGTCCTTCCAAACCGATCCATTGCTATCGAGCTCGACAAACCGTCCCACAAACTTCTCCGAGTTGTCGATTCCCAGTGAGCTAGTGGCTTGCCAGTGACAGAATCCGATAAGGGAGCTCGCTCTGTCCAGCAGGGTGTTGTCGAGGTCAAACAGTATGCTTTTCATGGGTTGCTCGTAGGAATGAAGTCAAGTGCTGTCTTGTCACTATATAGCATCGAAAACCTTTATCACGAGTGCACCCCTTTATAAATAATCCTAATAAATAACAACGCCACTAATTTCAAATATTGACAACCACTCTGATTTTATTCGAGCTCAGATATTCTGATTGATTATGATCAAATCGCCAATAATAACTAATACATCATTAGTTGATAATGATTATATGACTTAATATTAATTTAAATGATCTAAAATGCTTGCAAATGACCTAAAATAGAATAATAGTGTGCGGTGAATCAGTTGGCTGATCTTTCAGGTTGTTACTACATAACATAAAAATTCAAGAGGAATAACATGAATAAATACCTATGGCTGCTACTCCTGACCATCGCACTTGCCGGATGCGGCGGGGGCAGTAACTCCACCCCCGACAACACTCCCAGTGAGCCGCAAACACCGACCACACCTACCGCTCCCGAAGAGGAAGAAGAGGGCAACGAGGATGTCCCGGACGAAGAAGAGCAGACCGAAGAGGACCAGGCAGAGGAGCCAGTGGTTGACGAGCCGGGTGCCGATGTTCAGCTGTTTGTAGTCGGGGACTCAACGGTTGCCAGCTATAACTCGTCCTCCTATCCACAGGCAGGCTGGGGTCAGGTTCTCCAGCATTATTTCGATGAGAGTGACATTGAGGTTCTCAACCGGGCTCGAGGTGGTCGCAGCTCCAAAAGCTACAAAGTCGATGGCATCTGGGATGACGTTCTGGCCGAGGTGGACGAGGGCGACTATGTGATGATCCAGTTTGGGCACAACGACCGGGACTGGACCAAAGAAGAGCGCTATACCTCCACAGACGATTACGAAGTCTATCTGACCGAATACGTGGAAGAGACTCGTGCGAAGTCGGCGACACCGATACTGGTCAGCCCGATGGTCATGAATGCCTACCGCGACGGTGCACTGCGCAATGTGTTCACCGAGGAAGGCAATGACTATGCAGGTTCCATGGCCAAAGTGGCGACGGATCTGGACGCTGCCTATATCGACCTGAACGCCAAATCCTGGGAGTTGGTGAACTCCCTTGGGCAAGAGCAGGCATCGCATTACCTCTACCTGATTCTGGACGCTGGCGAGTACGAGAATTACCCCGAGGGCAGCAACGATGGCACTCACTTCCAGGAGTCCGGGGCTGTGGAAATGGCTCGTCTGGTGGTGGAAGGCCTTGAAGAACTGAATGGTAATGAGTCCCTGATGACGCTGTTGGACGGAGTAAAGCAACGATACGCCCTGACGGTCGAGCAGGAGGGCGCCAGCGACAGCCTTTACACCCAGGGGAACAACTACCCGGCGGGTACGCCGTTGACCCTCAAGGTGAGAGCTGGGGATAGCGATACCTTTGACGCCTGGTATACCGCTGGCCAGGTGGCCAGTGAAGTCAACCTGTATCAGACGACCATGCCGGTTGGAAAGCTCACCCTGATCGCCGCTTTCAACGGGGTTGTGCCTGAGTTCAATTTTGAGGCCGCGACCGCTTACCTGATTGGTGATTCGACCGTTGCCGATTACGCCGACGGTTACTACCCGCAAACCGGCTGGGGGCAAGTGTTTCAGCATTACTTTGATGAATCCAAAATCACCATCGACAACCGGGCCCTGGGTGGGCGTAGCTCAAAAAGCTACTATGAAAACCACTGGGCCGATGTCAAAGCCAGCGTTCAGGAAGGTGATTTCGTCTTCATTCAGTTCGGCATTAACGACCGAGCGCAGGATGAGGAGCGCAGAGCGCCCACCGGCGGTGTGTTCGAAGGCTATATGACCAATTTCGCGGAAGAGACCCGGGAGCTGGGCGCAACGCCCATCTTTGTGACCACGGTGCGTCGCAACCAATGGCAAAACGGCGTTCCCTACGATGCTTACCATGAACATCCGGTGGTCACCCGTGAGCTGGCCGCCGATCTTGGCGTGCCGCTGGTTGACCTCAACGCAAAAAACAAAGCGCTACTTGAACTGGTTGGCGAAGACTACGCTAACGAGTTTTACTACATGGGCTTCGGTGCCGACCAATACGGAAACGCCACGGCCGCCTCGGACACCGTGCACTTTCAGAAGCAGGGCGCCGTCGAAATGGCACGCCTGGTGGCGGAAGGGCTGGAGGAGCTGAGCGGGGTCAATTCAGTGGCACCCCTAGTCAGTGCGCTGAAACCAACTTTTGCCATGAGTGTGTCGTCACCCACGCCCGAAGCAGGCACTTACTCACAAGCGTTCGAGTATCCTGAAGGTGCCCCGATGACGCTCAAAGCGCTGGCTAACGAAGGCGATGAGTTCACTCAATGGCTGGATGGTGATCGTGCCGAAGCATCTGCGGACTTCATCTATGAGTTTGATACCGCGGCCATGGCTACCAGCTACGAGGCGGTATTCAACAACAGCGAAGGCCTGGGGTCGGTGATGACCAACCTGACCACCGAGTTCGACAATACCAACATCGTGCTGAACTGGTCACTGGAGAATTTCAGCGGCGAGATTACCTATATTGAAATCTACCGCAATGATCAGGCGAATTTTGATGATCGCGAGCGTATTCTCGCCGGTGCCGCCACCAGTGGCAGCTTTGTCGATGAAACCGCCGAAGCCGGCAAAACCTATTGGTACATGTTCAAGGTGGTGCACGATGGCGAAACCACCAACACCGAGGCCGAAGGCGAAATCAGAAAGCCTTTTGTCGATGAAGTGCCCGTGACCAACTTGACGGCCACCATTGTCAACGGTACCTCCGTTCAGGTCTCCTGGAATCTTCAATACTTTGAGCCGGAAATTACGTATATCGAAATATACCGGAACGACGTGCAGGAGCTCTTGGGGCGCGACCGTATCGTTGCCGGTGCCGGCATGAACGGTACTTACCTGGATGAGGCTCTGGAGCCAGGTAAAACCTACTGGTATATGGTCAAGATTGTTCAGAACGGCAATACGATCAATACGGACCCGGAAGCGGAAACCACCATTCCTGAGGATGCGATTGCCGAATAAGGGGGGGGCAGTGAGGCTGGCACGCGAAAAAAGAGGGCTCGCTTACTGCGGGCCCTCTTTTTTTGTGTCAATGGTAGCCAAACAGCTTCTGGCGTTTGATTTTCTGGGCCACCACATCCGGAACCTGATGTTCCCACCCGGATTGGCCAGAGCCGATCTGTTCAAGCACGTTCGGGGAGAAAATATCCAGGTAGTCTTCGTTGTACCGCTCCAGTTGCACGATATGGCTATTGTCCAACAGGTGCTGGTAGAGGTGGCGAAGGGGCTTGGGAACCTCAAGGTTGTCTGCTTTGATCAACTGGGCAGTGTTCGGGTCGCGATAGGGGTAGATATACAGTTTGACCTTGTTTTTGAACAGCCGGCCGAAGCCTTCCAAAAGGCCCCCGGGAAGGTCTTTATAATAGCTTTCCTCAAACAGCTCGGCGAGGCTGTGGGCGCCCATGGTAATGCCGATGCGGCCCTGGGTGTTCCGGCTGAGGTAAGACGCCAGACGGTGGTATTCCGGGTAGTCCGAAATCATCACTGTGTGGCCGGCGGCCTCCAGTACCTCGGCCCGGCTGATGAAATCGTCCAGATCGACGTCGCCCCCGGCGTTCAGGTTCTTCAGGGCCATTTCCATAATGGCGACCGTCTCTCCGGATTCGGCTCCGGTCTCGGCTTCCATGGCGGTCAATGCGGAGTCGAGCATGTCGATATTCACATGGGTCACCGGGCGAAAACGTCCCCGCTCCACCAGCACGGATTTCTTGCGCAGGTGCTCGGAGGGCTGAAGCACGCGGCCGTCGGCGGCAAACATGGCGGCATCACTCAGGCCCAGCTGAACCAGGCGCAGGCTGAGAACGCGATTGTCCACCTGCTCAAAGGCTGCGCCGGAGAAGTCCACCATATCGACTTCCAGGCGATTCACACTGAGGCCGTCGAGCAGCGATTGCACCAGCAGGTCCGGATCATCGCTCAAAAAGCAGGCGCCATAGACGAGGTTCACGCCGACGATGCCCAGGGCCTCCTGCTGCAACGCGTTTTCGCTGTCGAGCATGCGCACATGAATAATGATTTCGCTGGCCTGGGCGCCGGGCTCGGCCTGGAAGCGTATCCCCAGCCAGCCATGGCACTCGTTGGTGCCATGGTAGTTGCGCGCGGAGACGGTGTTGGCAAAGGAAAAGAAGGCGGTACTCTCACCCCGGTCTAGCGCCAGGCGCTCCAGGGTAAGGTCGTACTCGTAGGTGAGCATGGATTCCAGTCGCTCCCGACAGACGTAGCGGGCGCATTTGCCGTAAATGGCATCGCTCACCGTCATATCGTAAGCGGAGATACTTTTTGCAATCGTGCCCGCTGCGCCTCCGGCCTGAAAGAACCACCGTACTACCTCCTGCCCCGCGCCAATTTCGGCAAAGGAGCCGTACCGGGTGTCCTCCAGGTTCAGTTTCAGGGCTTTTTCGCGCGGATGCTTGGGATGGGGATCCATAGGGGCAGTCTCTCCTCGGGCTGGGTGGATGAGGCAAATGTGCAATCCTCATCCTAACCCACAAGCGGCCGTGAGGCTATGGCAGCGGCTTTACCCCTGACTCCCGGATTGCCTGTCTTAGTTGCCCTTCATGCAGACGTACACCGAGTTGGTCGATTCGCCGCTTTGAAACGGGTTATAGAAAGAAACCACGTTGGATTCCACACGCTCGAACACTGTTTTCAGCAAGGCTTCAAAGCGCGCTTCCGGCAGGTTCTGGGACCACATGGCGAACACACCCTTGGGTTTGAGCTTCGCCGCCATCAGCCCCAGGTTTTCCGAGGTGTAAAACCCGGCGTTACCGGAATTCAGGTATTCGGTGGGGGAGTGATCGATATCCAGAAGAATCGCATCGAAACGCTTGGTTGGGTCTTCCGGGTCAAAACCGGCCTCGGGGTCCGTTGCCAGGTCAAAGAAACTGTCCAGCACGTAGTGGTTGCGCGCATCGGCATTGAGTATTTTCCCGAGCGGCACTTTTTCGTCGCGATGCCAGCCAATCACGGTATCCAGGGCCTCGACCACAAACAGCTCGGAAATCCGCTCGTCCTTGAGTGCCGCCACAGCGGTATAGCCCAGGCCCAGGCCGCCCACCACAACACTGAGCGGGTCGCCCTCCACGGCCGCCAGGCCCAGCGTGGACAGGGCTTCTTCGGCTTCCACAAACATGCTGGACATCAGGAATTCATCGCCCAGCTTGACCTCATAGATGTCCCGGTCGCCAAAGGCGGGCATGCGGCGACGGCGCAGGGAGATCTCCCCGAGCGGGGAGTTCTGGCTGTCGATTTCTTCAAACAATGCGGGCATAGTCGTTTCGTCTCAAGCGACGCGCGATGCGCTTTTATTCCTCGCCTTCCGGCGTGATGGATAAGATGTAGGCCGCCAATTTCTCCCGGGTCTCCTGTTCCAGGAAGTTATGCGCAGGCATGGCGTGTTCGCCCCATTTGCCGGAGCTGCCATTGGCGATGGCGCTGGCGATGTAGGCCGTGGGGTCATCCAGGTCGCCGTACTTCTGCTTGATGGCCAGGAAACTCGGGCCCACGGAGTCAGCGCGCTCCTGGTGGCAGGCCACACAGCTGGTGTCTTTGGCGGCCGCTTTACCTTCGGCGATCTCAAGCTGGGCTTCATGCCCGATGCCGTCGTTGCCAGCGCCGGAGGCTACCTCATCGTCGTTCAGCTCGCCCAAGTCAGCGTTCGCGTCGTATTCCACCACGCTCAGCTTGGCCTCTTTACCGCCAGCCCACCACTGGGAGCCGTATTCCAACACCCACAGGCGGCCATCGGGGGTAATTTTCAGGTCCAGCGGCCCGGCAAAGTCGACATTCGGGGCCAGGTCTTCGATTTTGACTACACTGTCGTACTCATCCAGGGTGACGACCTTGATCCAACTGCGCATAAAGTCGCCGATGATCAACTTACCCTGATAGTAGGCAGGGTAGGCCAACTCACCGGAGTTCGGGTAGACACCGGCCACCAGGGCGTTGCGGCCGCCCTGTCCCAGTTCGGGGAAGCGCTCGGAGTTGTTGTAGGGGTACCAGATCAGCGCCGGTTGGGCCGGTGGCAGTACCTTCAGCCCGGTGTTGCGCGGCGAGAAATTCTCTGGCGCCAGGGGATCGAACAGCTTGCCACTGGTTTCTTTCTCGTAGTCGTACATGCGGTAGGGAATATTGTTGCCCACCATGGTGGGCCAGCCAAAGTTGCCGGCTTCGGTCACTTTGTTGATTTCATCGTAGCCGCGCGGGCCGAAATCGGCCGTTTCTTCCTTGGCGTCGGGGCCGATATCGCCGTAATAGAGCGTGCCGGTGCTCTCATCCACGGCGATGGTGTAGGGGTTGCGGGTGCCCATCACATAAATTTCGGGGCGGCCCTGTTCCGGGTCCTCGAACAGGTTGCCCTCGGGAATGCGGTAACCGCCGTTCTTGTCCGGCTGGATACGCAGGATCTTGCCGCGCAGGTCCTGAGTGTTGCCCGCGCTGCGCAGGGCATCGTGATGCGTGCCTTCGGCGGTGTTGTTGATCGGACCGGAGCCGTTGGACTCGAAGGGGTTGGCATTGTCCCCCAGGGCGACGAACAGGTTGCCGTGCTGGTCAAACTCCAGGTTGCCACCGGTGTGGCAGCAGGTGTCGTCGTTGGGGATGTCCATCAACACCTGCTCAGAGGCCATGTCCACGGTTTTTTCGTCCACCTTGAACTGCGCCAGCCGTTGCAGCAGATCGTGCTCGCCGCTCTCGTCCGGCAGGTTGTACATCGCGTAGATCAGCCCGTTCTCGGCAAAGTCGGGGTCGAAGGCCACCGCAATCAGGCCAAACTCGATGTTTTTGGCAGGCGCGAACACTTCAAACTCGGCCATTTCGGTCATTTCCCGGGTGCCTACATCCACCCAGAAGAGCTTGCCCTGGCGCTGGGCGATCATGGCGGCGCTGTAGTCCTCGGTCACATCAAAGCTCACCGGCTCGTTCAGGTCATCCACCAGAATGTCGCGCTTGAAGCGGCGGGGGTCCGGTTTCACCTCGGCGTAATCCAGCGGCCGACGTTCGGCCAGGGCATACTCAAGCCCCCCGTCCAGGTGCTTCAAAAATAACGGTTCGCTGAACATCTCGATGGTATGGCCCAGGCCGGTGTAGAAGGCCCGCCCACCGTCAAAGTCGTGGTACCAGGCGATAGGGTGGTAAGCGCCGTGCTGGCCGCCCTGGTAGCTGCGCTCGTCAAGGGTCAGCAGGTCGGTGCGGCGATCGGACAGCTGCTGAAAATCGTACCACTCGTCCGCCAGCCGGAACTGCGCCGGTAGCGTTTCGGTGGCCGGGTGATGGGAGTTGACCACCTTGATGGTGGCCGCCTGCACGTCCGCCGGGTCGCTGGGGTGGGATTTGAACGTCGCGCCCAGCAGGCGGCGATACCAATGCCAGTCGCCCTCGGTGTCCGCCGCCGAGTGGATGCCCACAAAGCCGCCGCCCGCCTGGATGTAGCGCTCGAACGCCAGTTGCTGCTGTGCGTTGAGCACATCTCCGCGGGTGTTGACGAACACCACCGCCGCCATCGTCTGGAGCTGCTCATCGGTAAACACGCTGGCGTCATCCGTTGCCTCTGCTGTCAGACCGCGTGCCTCCACCAGATCGGTCACTGCCTGGACCCCGGCCGGGATCGACTCGTGCTGCCACTCGGGGGATTTGGAGAAGATCAGCACAGAGCCCAGCAGGTCGCCTGGCTGAGTCGAGGTGGGCTTTTCCGCGCCCTGGTCGGAGTCAGAGCACGCAGTGGACAGGGCGCCCAGGAGCACCAGGGCGAAAACAGCGAAAATACGAGGGGTATTTACAGTCATGGGAAAGTTCACATTGCCGTTGGGATGTTATTGCTCGCCTGTTTATTGGGTACGGGCTGAGTGTGGAAATCGGTAGGGTGCCACTATAAACCAGACGTGGGAGCGATGCGAGTCGGGGTGACTATTAGGGGGCAGGCATAAAAAAAGGCTCCGAAGAGCCTTTTGCAGGGTAGATCAACCGCGTTTATAGGTTATTGTCGTCCGCGCAAGTCGCCACAGCGCTGTGGTCGCAGCCACCGGAGTCGATGTAGCGCTGAGTGGAGTACTCGGCTTCGGGCAGTTTGATCAGGTTCTGGCCATCAGCGGTCAGTGCTTCGACATAATCGATAAAGCCCTGGGCGTATTCGGTGAAGGTATCCTCGTAATCGCCGGCGTCGAAGGGAATCGCAAAGGTATCGTAGCCATCCTGCCCGGAGGCGATAAAGTCATTGGTGACCACGGTGTAGGTGGCCGAGGTATCAATGGCGGTCCAGTCACCGGCTACCTGTGAGTTCACTTCCACGTTGGACACGCGGCTGCCTTTCCCCTGGGATGCATCTACTTCAAAACGCAGGCCGGAGGCGTAGGGGTAGGAGCCGGAGGAGCCGCCGTTGTCGAGGGCATTGGCCAGCGCGTCTTCCAGCACATCGATAATCTGCTGACCGGTCATGTCCAGCGTTACCAGCGTGTTGGAGAAGGGCAACAGGGTAAACGCATCGGCAATGGTATAGGGGCCGGTTTCCACATCCACCCGCACACCGCCGCCATTCTGAATGGCAATATCGGCCGTTGGTGTCACCGTGAGAAAGGCTTTGGCAACAATATTGGAAATGTCGCTGCCGCGCTCATAGGTCGCCGAGGCATCACACAGGGAAGAACGCCCCTGTCCCGGAAAACGCTCCAGACACAGGTCTTCCGCGCTGCTGCCAATCACGGTCTGTTCCAGCACACTGACCTGAGCGTCGTAAATCGACAACAGGTTGGTGGTGTTCGCGTCTGGCTGGGTAACCACCACTTCCGGGTGGGCAGTCAGCGCCCGGACCACGGAGAACTGATCGGCGGCGTTCAGGCTGCGCGTCTCTTCCTCATTATATTCATAGACAAAGTTATCGCTGATGGGCATCAGCGGCATACCAGCGCAGGAAGAGACCACGCCGGCCTCGTCAAAACTGACGTGAAGCTTGCCCATCAGGTGAGCGTACTCCCAGGCCTGAACCACACAGACGGGCTCGCCATCGGCGTTGTTCACCTGCGTCGGGTAGTCACCGGCCGGGTTAAAGCCCAGTTCCGCAAAGGTCTCGTCGCCGAGCAGCGTGTGTGAGTCGCCGCCAACAATCACGTCGACGCCGCTCAGGCTGGCTGCCAGATCGAGATCGTTCTGATACTGGTAGTGGGTCAGCAGAATGATCTTGTTGACGCCCATTTCGGACAGGGTGTCGATGTTGGCCTGGGCCGTCGTCACCTCGTCCAGGAACTCAGTCCCTTCGTCGGGGTTGGATGAGTTCTTGGTTTTACCGGCGATATCAATGCCGATAATGCCAATCTGCTCACCGTCTCGTTCGACAATGGTGTAGGGCTGAATATAGCCGTCGGCAATGGCTGAATCTTCGGCCGGCTGCACATTGGCCGCCAGTGCCGGGGTTTCGCAGGCGGTGGAATTCAGGGCGTCCAGGAAGGTCGCCAGGCCGCTGTCGCCATCATCGAACTCATGATTGCCCAGGGCGAAGGCGTCGAAACAGACTTCGTTCATGACCGCCGCATCGGCTGCGCCGTTGAACAGCGAATAATACAGTGTGCCGGTGATGGCGTCCCCCGTGTGCAGCTTCAGGACGTTTTCGTGTTGGCCGGCCACCGTATTGAACAGACTGACCAGCATCGGGAAGCCGCCGTAGGTCACCTCAACCTCGGTGACGGCATCGGCGGCCTCATTGGTGGCATCTACCAACCCGGTCACGTCAAAGTCAAAGCTCTCGGCGGCGATGTGGGAATGGTGGTCGTTCATGTGCAGGATGGTCAGGTCGATGGCTTTGGGCGCCGGTTCACCCTGTGGACCCTGTTCCCCTTGAGGGCCTTGCTCACCCAGTTCACCCCTCGGGCCGACGTCCCCGTCGTCGCCGCTACAACCTACCAGTACCGCCTGCGCGAGCAGGCTCAATGCAAATACTCTGAAAACGTTCATGTTGTCCTTTACCTCTGATGTTACGAAATCGTCGATGGTCAGAGGATGTTACGGACGCATTTTGAAGCTCTGGTGACAGTGGGGGCTGCGGGAGTCCAATCACAGAAAATTCATGGAGTGGTAACAAAAGTGAAATCCCAGGAGGCTGGCTCTAGAGCTATCTGTCGGTTGTGTATGGTGGCGAGCTCAATGAGCGATTATATAAATCCGGTGGTTCTGTAAAAAAGACAAGATAATTTATATATTTCCGGTTATTTCCCATAAAACTACCGGTAAGTTGTAGATTGATAGGTTATATACCCTAAAATGTTGCTTTTCTGGTAGTCGCCGTCGGCGCACTGCGCCGACCCGAGTGAACAAGTTCGTTTGCTAAGCGGCGTTCAGAGGCTCGATTCGGGCCACCTCATCTTTAGCTGACTGGGAGGCCTCCCATAGATCAACGGCTCTCTGCGCGTTCAGCCAAAACTCGGGAGAGTTGCCAAACAGGCGGCCCAGTCGCAGAGCCATTTCGGGGCTGACCGAGCGGCGCTCGCGCAACAACTCGTTCACAGACTGGCTAGAGACCCCCAGGAGCTCGGCGAGCTTAACGACGCTTAAACCGTAATCCGGGATAAAGTCCTCCCTCAGCATCTCACCAGGGTGGGTCGGTTTGCGCTGAATACTCTCAGTATTGGGAATAGCCATAGTTTTCACCTCTCAGTGAATGTGCAAGTACTTCTTCTTAAAAATCGTCCTAAGGGGCCTTCTACCCTTATCACTTGATCTCGGGATTATGAAGCCCTTGGGGTCAATAGTGAGGATGTACGGGTCCGCTTTGTTAAACGAAAACTTCAAACGGTTATGACTCTGAACTTCTACATCTTCAAGTATTCCAGGCACCAGCGCGCTGGAAATTTCGATTTGATCTGTTACCTCAAAGTGCTGGTCGATCACTGTGATGTAAAGCGCCTCATCGTACGGTGAATCTGCCGTCGTCAAGATGAGGTGCCAGCCATTGGGAAGGGAAAACTGCTTCTCCAGCACCGAGCCTTTAACATTGACAGACTCTGGTCGCCGCGAAGTCGTTAAAATCGACGCATTTTGATTTATTGGTGTCAGATAAAAAAAGTCAAGTTCTTCCATTCTGTCGTTCCTTACGGACAGTTACCATTGCTCACTGCTGATGATTGTCACCTGCCGGGCCGATCCAGGAAAATAGGGAGGCATGCTAGACCATGAGTTGGGAGTTGGTTGATTTCAAGGTAACTGGTCCATGGCATCAGCGTGGTAAGCCGTTCATACAGCACATAATGTGATTTGTGTCACTCCGTAAGGGGTTGAACTCATTTGACCTCAGAGGTATTCTTTCACCGCAGTTTATCCTCCGATTTTAGCAGCTACAAATTAAAAGGAAATTAATTATGACGCCATCTGTTCTCCAGCATCTAGACGAGCTTCGCCCAGAAACGGGAATCAAAACCTTAGGCGATTTGATTGGCTTAAAAAGGTATCTGCAAAATTCCGGTCAAAAGCCCTTCCTTCTTGCCCACTCTAAATTTTTGAACGGCCGTTGGATTTATGAGCCATCGACTCCTGTCGAGAAACTGGCAATACAAGAGAATTGCGTCGCGCACCGAAAAGCGATGACATTACCCAGCGTCATAGAGAACAACTATACGTTCATGCTCAATAACCGCCTAATGGGCGGTCGAGATTACCCGCTTCTCACTTCCCTAGCAGGTGCAGGGGCAAGCTTTGTATCGGGTGGGGCAGGGCTTATCTTCAGTGCGGCGGCAACGGGAATCAGTCTGGGAAAAACCACGCATCGAATTTTGGCGCGCGGAGGAGATGAACTCTGGCAACGGGAAGAGATAGGTAAATCACGAATAGGCGCCTCCTTTGTTCCGGTTCATGTTGTTTCATATTTTTTGGTTGATCCTTTTCGTGGGGCAAATGATCGAAAAGTATGGCTGATACATGAAGAGCGACATGAGCTTGCCATGTAAAAGGAGGTGATGATGAATAGTGGTATAAAAACAAATGTTCGGGCTCTATCCATTTTCCTGCTGTTATCGGCAAACGCCTGTAATAGTGGAGCTACGAATGAAGAAAATAATCCTTATGATCGGCTTTGTTTGATCTATGAGGAAGAGCTTTCCGGCAGGGAGTCACCGGGACCGGAGGTCTTCCAGAGACTCTCTGACCGGGTTGATGAAGAGATTCCAGAGTTAGAAGAGCATACTGGCCATCTAGCCAATCTTCCCAAGAAGCGTTTCTACTCTACATTGAAAGACTTGGCGGAATATGAAACAGGAAGAGATTGGGAGTGTCGTTTTATTGCGGACTACTACCGTTAACTTGAATTAATCGCATTAACCTCATCAAGATTTATTTGCCTGGGCCGAGAGTGAGACCGAAGATTTATCGGGACTCTTTTTAGCTGTAATCCCCTCGCTTCACGTTTCAGAACGCTGATAAAAGCGTGGCTGGTAAACTGCGAACCCCGATCGCTGTTAAAGTGTAGTAGTTCAGACTTGATCTGACAGTTACCGGTTTTTCCGATGGTGTCTGTCAG
>NZ_NZQP01000069.1:0-24514 GCF_002695945.1 Marinimicrobium sp.
CAGCAGCAATTGCAGCAAACCGCCGCCACTTAAACCGGCGACAGCTCAACCGGCCAGGATAATTGACGCGGACCGGACAAAGTAATTGACGTTAGACAGCACATTGAAGTTATCCCCGAAATCGATATGCCCGGTCATGCCCGGGCAGCCATCAAGTCCATGGACGCCCGTTACCGCCGTTTGATGGCTGCGGAACAACCGGAGGCCGCCCGTCAGTACCTGCTGTCTCATCCCGAGGACACCTCGGATTACATGACCGTACAGAACTACACCGACAACTCCATCGATGTCTGCCTGGAGTCCACCTATGCCTTTGTGGACAAGGTGATGTACGAGCTGCAGCAGATGTACCGGGATGCCGGACTCAAGCTGAACATCTTCCATATGGGGGGCGATGAAGTGGGCAAAGGCTCCTGGACTGGCTCCCCCGCCTGCCGGGATCTGATTGCCGAACGGGAAGGTGTTGCCGGTGTTGCAGATCTGAAGCCCTACTTTGTCAGCCGCGTTGCCGCGCTGGCCAAGCAGCGGGGCCTGGCCCTCGCGGGCTGGGAAGACGGCTTGATGTACGACGCGAACAATCCGTTCAACCGGGGTCAGTTTGACAACGACCGGGTCATCGCCAACGCCTGGGACAACATCTGGGAATGGGGCGTGGCCGACCGGGCCTATCGTTTGGCAAACGCCGGTTATGAGGTGGTGTTGTCTCACGGTACCCATCTCTACTTTGACCACCCCTATGAGGCCCACCCAAAAGAGCGCGGTTACTACTGGGCCACCCGGTACACCGATACCCGCAAAGTGTTCGGCTACATGCCCGAACACCTCTATGCCAACGCCGACACTACCCGCAATGGCGCGCCCATCGACAACCTCGAGGCGCTAGTGGGGCGCGCCCTGCCGCCCCTGAAACAACCGGACAACATCCTCGGCATTCAGGGCCAGGTCTGGACCGAAACCATCCGTACCCCGGAGCAGCTCGAGCGCATGGTCTACCCCCGCCTGCTCGCCTTGGCCGAGCGCGCTTGGCACAGAGCCGAATGGGAAGGGGGCTCTTCCAGTGCCGAGGCTCGCGCACGGGAATTTGCGGTGTTCGCCCGAACCCTGGCGGAACGCGAATTACCGCGCCTCGCCGAAGCCGGTGTCCAGGCGTATCTGGCCCCTCCGGGTGCCCGGTGGGAAAACGGCCAATTGCAGGTGAACACCGCCCTGCCCGGCCTGCCGGTCGAAGTCAGCACCAATGGCCTGGACTGGCAAGCCTTCCAGTCGTCGGTATCGGCCGAACAGGCACCGGTGATGTTGCGCACCCGTCTGGACAACAACGTCAGTCGTTCGACCCGCCTGGATTGACCGGCGGGTGGTACCGGAACAACTTTCTACAAAAAAGTGTTTGACAACGTTGTCCCATCGGGCGTAAAAAGAGCATAAGCTAGAAAACAGTAGTACCAACAACGTCCATCAAAACAACATAAGATCCGTTAGGAGGTCGTCATGGAAACTCGCAGCAAAGCATTCAATAAACCCAGGGGTTTCAGAAAAACCCTGCTCGCATCCAGCATTTCATCACTGCTGATCGCACCCGCATTGGTGCAGGCGCAGGATGAGCCCATGCTGGAAGAAATTGTGGTCACCGGCGTGTACGCCTCCCAGCTCAACGCGGTGAACACCAAACGCGATGCGGCCTCGGTCGTCGATGCCATTTCCGCCGAAGACATCGGCAAGCTGCCGGATGTCACCATCGCCGACTCCCTCCAGCGGATTCCCGGTATTCAGGTAGAGCGCACCGCCGGTGAAGGTGGTCCAGTCCAGATTCGCGGCCTGGCCAATGTCGCCACCTCGCTCAACGGCGAAACCTTTCTGAGTGCCACCACCATCGATTCCTCCGGCGCCGACTTTGGTGACTTGCCCTCCCAGCTGTTCTCCGGCGCCGATGTCTACAAATCCCCGCTTGCGACCCTGAGCACCCTGGGTATTTCCGGCACTGTGGATCTGAAAACCCGCCGCCCGTTTGATCTGGATAACGGTTGGACTTTCTCTGGTTCTGCAGAGGTCGACCAGGGCTCGATCAGCGAGGAGACCGATCCCACGGTTAGTGGTTTGGTTGGTTGGACAAATGACAACGTTGGCTTTCTGGTCAGTGCGGTAACCACCGAGAAGAACTTGTCCAGTAACTTCAACGGCTGGAATGACACCTCCGAAAACGGCGGGAACCTGGGTTGGCACAACAACAACCATACCTACTGGGGAATTGGTCCGGCCACCCCCTACGATTTTTATTACACCGTGCCTCATGGTGTGACCGCATTCAATAAAGCGGAAGAGCGTCATCGGGACGGCCTGAACCTGTCTTTCCAGGCGGAACTTGCGGATGGTGTAGAGCTGGTCGTTGATCATTTCTACAGCAAGCAGGAACGTTGGAACCGGCGCGCCGGCTTTAACCACAATAGCCGCTGGCAGGGTTTCAACCACTATGCGCTACCGGTGGAGGAAGGTCTTACCGAGGATCGCTTCGAGTACGAAGGCAATAGCTGGGCCACTACCACCATGTACGATCTGAATCCCTACCGGATGCAGTCGTTCACCCAGACCAACTACAACCTGGAAGAGTCCAACAACAGCAGCGCCGAGTTGAACTTTGACATGGGTGGTGCTCTCACCGGTCAGGTTCGACTGACCCGCGCCAGTGCCGATGCTCAGATGCGTCATGGCTATATCGAGGGCGATCTGCTCAGCATTGATCAGGGAAGCCTGGTGACCGGCCCCGGCGGCCTGCGCCCGGCGGGAGATTGCACGGGTGACAACGCCATTCCCGGCGAGCCGGTGGGTGAAGACGGTGGCTGCTTTATCCAATTCTCACCCAATGGTATTGAAACCAACGATTTCCAGATCCGCTACGATGCGTCCGGAGAACACCCGGCGTTTAGTGGCTTCGATCAAACAGTCGACGGTGGTCTGGGCGAGCAGTCGGTAGCGGATTATATGGCCGACATCAGTGCCTACCACGTCGGTGCCGGCTCGTCCGAGGGTAATACCGACGACGAAGCCACAATGAACACCTTCAGCACTCGCTGGAACTATGCCTTTGATGACCAGCCTTTTGGTATTACCAGTGTTGATGTCGGTCTGCGCCAAAGTGAGCGCTTTGTGGATCACGAAGTTTTCTCCTACTTCGCGGAATTCGAAGACACCGGCTGTCAGGCGCAATGGAAAGCGGTAGACCAGTTCGCGGGCACCGCGGAGTGTGATCCCGATCTGCAACAAGGTGAGTTCCTGGTCGATGAAAATGGTGATCCGGTTCTCGACGAAAACGGTGATCAGGAATATGCGCCATACACACTGATTCCACCGATGACCCTGGATCAGAATGCCGATGTGGTCTGGATCGACGATTTCGGACCCGTGTCCGGCATTCCCGGAGTCTGGGCTGTGGATCCGCGCGAGCTTGACGATACGCTGGCCTTCCAGGAGCGCGTCTTCGGTGAACAGATCAAGTACGAACAGCCGGGGGAAACTTACAGCGTCGGCTTAAATGAGTTCAGCTACTTCACCCAAGTCAACTTCAACTACGACGATTTTGTCACCGGTAATCTCGGGGTCAAAGTCATCGAAACCGACCTGACCGTGGTTCAGAATGAAGTGGGCGCTCAAGTGCCGCACTCCGGCGTGTCCTATGATACCGGTGATGTCGTGACCCGCCGGAGCTACACAGACGTCTTGCCAAGCCTGAACGTCGCCATCAACGCGACCGATGACGTGATTGTTCGTCTCGGCTACGGTGAAACCATGCAGCCATTGAACCTGATGGACTGGGGTGGTGCCAAGCGTGTGGGCCGCACCTTCAATGACGACTGTCAGTGCATGCGCGTTGTGGATGGCAGTCTGAACGGTAACCCGGAGCTCGATCCCACTCGCGCCAAAAACTATGACTTGAGCGCGGAATGGTATTTGGGTGATGCCTCAATGGTGAGTGCCGCCATGTACCGGATCGAAATCGACAGCTTTGTCCAGACCGATACCATCATGTTGGACGAACCGGATAGCGATGGCATTAACCGCGGTCCCTGGCCTTTCTCAGCTTTGGTTCAAGGTACCGGTGGCGAGGTGAATGGTTTCGAGCTGGCCGCGAAAGTTGCTTTTGGCGACCTGACCGACGGTTTCCTGTCCGATTTCGGCTTTGATGTGAACTACACATTGTCCGAAAGCTCGCAGGACGCCACCGGCCTGGCGGGCAAAGAGCTGCCCTTCCCGAACAACTCGGAAGATACCTACAATATCGTTGGTTGGTATGAGAACGACCGGTTGTCGGCCCGTCTGGCATACAACTTCCGCTCGCCCCGTCTGATCGCCATTGGTGGCGCTGCCACGCTGGCTGAACAGGCCCTGTACCAGGATGACTATGGCCAACTCGATCTGAACGTCACCTACGACATCACTGATCAGTGGTCCGTGTACCTAAACGGAGCCAACATCAATGAAGAGTATCAGGACACCTACCTCGAATTTGAAGATCAGAAAGTGTTCCAGAACATCTATGAGGCCCGCTGGGCTCTGGGTGCCCGTTTCACCTACTAAGTTGGTCATCATCTGACTCAGCAGGGCAAGGAGGCCCAATCGTTGCGCCACCGGGGTCGACCTCGGTGGCTTTTTATTGATGTTTTCTCTTCTCTCTACCCCCTCCTACCTGCGAAAAACCTTGCATTACCCTTTCGATCCACTAGAATATCTTTCAAATCGAAACTTGTCGTCTGAAGTGGATCATGAACAAACGCAACACCCAGCAGCGCCGCCGCGCCATTATCGACATGCTCACCCAGGCGGGTGAGGTGAGTGTCGAGCACTTGGCCCAGCATTTCGGTACCTCCGAGGTGACGGTCCGCAAGGATCTGGCGGCCCTGGAGGACAACGGCCTGCTGCTGCGCCGCTACGGCGGCGCCGTGCCCCTGCCCCAGGAAATGATCGTCGACCCGGGTACCGAAAAAGTTTCGGAACGAAAGCAATCCATGGCCAAGGCCGCAGCGGACCTGATTCTGGACCACAATCGCATCATCATCGACAGCGGCACCACCACCGCCGCCCTGTTGCCGGAGTTGTCCCACAAGCAGGGGCTGGTGGTGATGACCAACTCTCTGAACATCGCCAACGCCCTGCGTGAGCTGGAAAACGAACCCACCCTGCTGATGACCGGCGGTACCTGGGACCCACAATCCGAAGGCTTTCAGGGGCAGCTGGCCGAGCAGGTGCTGCGCTCCTACAACTTTGACCAGCTGTTTATCGGCGCCGATGGCCTGGACCTGGAACGCGGGACCACCACTTTTAATGAGCTGTACAGCCTGAGCCAGGTAATGGCCGAGGTGGCACGCGAAGTCATCGTGATGGCGGAATCGGACAAATTGGGCCGGAAGATCCACAACCTTGAATTGCCCTGGGAGCGGATTGCCTATCTGGTGACGGATTCGGGTTTTCCTGATGAGGCAAAACAACGTTTGGAGACCTTGGGAGTCGATGTTATTCGGGCTTCCTGAAGCCAACAAAGGAAAGTTTTAAGAATTGAAATACGTGACAGGAGTTGGGTAACCCCTTCACGGACCGTCGCCGGCGGGATTCCGGCGTCGAGCCTACAGGGATGTATTTACGGCGTGTCCGTGAAGGGGTTACCCAACTCCTACCCCAATACTTAGTTAAGAACGTTTCATTCTCAAAGGAGAAAGATTATGTGTGGCATCGTAGGCGCCGTAGCGCAGCGGGATGTGGTGGATATATTGGTCGAAGGCCTTCGGCGCCTCGAGTATCGGGGCTATGACTCCGCCGGTGTGGCTGTGGTCAACAACGGTGAACTCAAACGCCTGCGCCGCCTGGGCAAAGTCAAAGAACTCGCCGACGCCGTCGCCGCCAGCCCCACCCCGGGCGGCACCGGTATTGCCCACACCCGCTGGGCCACCCACGGTGAGCCGAGCGAGCGCAACGCCCACCCACACGTCTCCAACGACCAGCTGGCCGTCGTGCACAACGGCATCATCGAAAACCACACTGCCCTGAAAAAAGAACTCGAAGCGGCGGGTTACCAATTTGAATCCCAGACCGACACCGAGGTCATTGCCCACCTGGTTCACAAAACCCGTCTGGAGACCGGCGATCTGCTGAGCGCGGTGCAGAAGGCGGTGAAACAGCTCGACGGCGCCTACGGCACCGTACTGATGGACTCCAACGACGCCGAGCGTCTCGTCGTTGCCCGCTCCGGAAGCCCACTGGTGATCGGCCTGGGCATTGGGGAAAACTTTATCGCCTCGGACCAACTCGCTTTGCTGCCGGTGACCCGCCGGTTTATCTTTCTGGAAGAAGGCGACGTGGCGGAAATCACCCGCACCAGCGTGCGCATCTTTGATAAAGACGGCAATGCCGTCGAGCGCGAAGAGCATGAGTCCACCGTCAGCTACGACGCCGGGGACAAGGGCAAATACCGTCACTTCATGCTCAAGGAAATTTACGAGCAGCCCCACGCGGTCACCAACACCCTCGAAGGCCGTCTGGGCAAAGAGAGTGTGCTGGACGAAACTTTCGGCAACGGGGCCGCCGAGCTGCTGAAGAAAGTGAAGCACGTCCAGATCGTCGCCTGTGGCACCAGCTACCACTCCGCCATGGTCGCCCGCTACTGGCTGGAATCGCTCGCGAATGTGTCCTGCAATGTGGAAATCGCCAGTGAATTCCGCTACCGCAAATCCGTGGTCCAGCCCGACAGCCTGGTGGTCACCATCAGCCAGTCCGGCGAAACCGCCGACACCCTCGCCGCTCTGCGCCTGGCCAAGGAGCTGGGTTATCTCGGCAGTCTGACCATCTGCAACGTGGCGGGCTCCTCCCTGGTGCGCGAATCCGACCTGGCCTTTATGACCCGCGCCGGGGCGGAAATCGGTGTGGCCTCCACCAAAGCCTTCACCACCCAACTGGTGGGCCTGGCGATGCTGGTGTTGGCACTGGGCAAATACAATGGCCTGAGTACCGAACAGCAGGCCGACATGGTTCAGGCCCTGAAAGGTCTGCCGGCCAAGCTCGAAGAGTCACTGTCGCTCGCCGAGCGCATTGAAGATCTGGCCGAAGAGTTTGCCGATAAACACCACGCCCTGTTCCTCGGTCGGGGCGATCAGTACCCGATTGCGATGGAAGGTGCGCTCAAGCTCAAAGAAATTTCCTATATCCACGCCGAGGCCTACGCCGCGGGCGAACTCAAGCACGGCCCCCTGGCGCTGATCGATGCCCAGATGCCCATCATCGTGGTTGCGCCGAACAATGAGCTGTTGGAGAAGCTCAAATCCAACGTGGAAGAAGTCCGCGCCCGCGGGGGCATCCTCTATGTGTTCGCCGATGTGGAAGCCAACTTCGCCTCGGACGAGACCATGCGGGTCATCAACGTCCCCCACTGCCACCCCTGGCTGGCGCCCATTCTCTACACCCTGCCCCTGCAATTGCTCAGCTACTACGTGGCCATCATCAAGGGCACCGACGTGGATCAGCCGCGCAACCTGGCGAAGAGTGTGACGGTCGAGTAACCTGTCGTCTTTGTAGATTCTGAGGCGATCCGAGCCATCGAGTACCAACTTGGTGGATCGGATCGCCAACAATAACGCAGAGGAAGACAGCAGGATGATCACAATACGAAGGGCCACCTACGATGATGTGCCGGCACTGCATGCGCTGGCTGAGCGGTTTCTGCTCGAGAATCTGAAAGACCCCGAAAATACCGGTTTTCTGATTTCCAACTTTTCCCTCGATGTTTACAAGGCGTATGTGGACAGCGCCGAGTACTTCTGGGTGGCCGAGGAGGACGGCAAGCTGGGTGGATTTCTGCTCGCTTATAAAAGTGAATCGATCAAGCCCGAAGAGGTGATCAATTCCTGCCTGCGCTATTCCGTGATCCAGCCATTTACCCTGATCAAGCAGATCTGCAGTAGCGGTGAGGTGCGCGGCGCGGCGTCGGCGCTGTACCAGAAGCTCTTTGACGAGATGGATACCGAGCTGGCGCTGGCGGCGGTTGTGAACGAGCCGCTGAACACCAAGTCGATTGAATACCATCGCAAACTGGGCTTCGGCCATTTGTGGGATCTGCACCCCCCGGCCGACTACGATGGCGTGACCCGCACCCGGTCCATCTGGTTCTATTCCAAAACCGGCACCCGACCTCAGACTCGTATGGCGCAGGTGGACCGCTCTGAACTGGTGCAGCATNTGATCGAAAAAGAACAGGGAACGGTCAACCTCTACATGCATGAGGACAACCTGAACTGGACCAAGTTGGGTATGTTGGTCACCTTTATGACGGCGCTGCTCACGGCCTTTGGTTTCCTGCTGGAGCGGGATCCAACCACCACCAATAATTGGATTGTCAGTGTCCTGGTGGTGTTCGGGTTTGTGGTGAACATCATGTTCTATCTGAAGTTGAAGTCAGGGCTCGCGTTNCTGAATCATCACAANAAGAACCTGCGCCGCTTTGATGACGCCTTGGCCGGGNTGTTGCCATCCATCCCCTCGTACCTCGATCGTAAAACCGGCAAGCAGTCCGTTACTGTGCGTGTCATGGTTGTCTTGCCGGTGTTCAGNCTGGGACTCTGGGCGGTGTGCGCCGGGTTACTGCTGCACCGGTACTTTTTATGATCGNGCAGTGACGGGTGTCTCAACACAANGGCGCGGGCTCGATTAGAGTACAGGGTNTGTTTACTGANTANGTGNNATACGCAGGGAATATTATGAAGCGAATACTCATAGCCATACTGCTGCTCGTCGCGATCGCGGCGCTTGGTGGTCACTATTATTACGAGCGGCAGGTGGAGCAGCGGGTGGACAGTGCCGCTCGCCTGTTGGGGCAGATGGGCGGCAATCTGGACTATCGCGAGGTGGTCATTGGTCTGTCGGGTGATATTCGGGTCGAGGACATTCTGCTCCGGGTACCCGGTATGCCCAGCGCCGTCAGCATCGATCGGGCTTCGCTGCATACCGGTGGGCTGATGGGGGTCCATCGCCTGGCCATGGATGCTCGCGAGCAGTTATTACCCACCCGCCTGGGTGTGTCGTTTGATGGCATCCGTATCCCCCTGTCCAGTGTGACCGAATCCGGTAATCTGGGGGTCACGGATTCCTTCGCCGCCGCCGGTTGTGGTGATCGGACGGCCTTCAGCGCACTGGACATTGTGAAGATGGGCTACTCCGAATTCGTGATGGATACCCGGGTGGATTATCGCCTGGTGGGTGATGGCGAGCTCTTGAACCTGACCGTCGACACCCTGATGCGGGAGATGAACAACACCCGAGTCGAGATGGACTTTTCCCTTGGCGCGCCGTCACGTCATGCGCCGGCTGTTGCGATGGCCATGGCCAATGCCCAATTGCTGAGCGTAGTGATTGATTATCAGGATAAAGGCTATGCCCAGCGTGTGTCGGCGTTCTGCACTGAACAGACCGGTCTGGATAGGGAGGCGTTTCTCGCTCAGCACCTGAGTGCCTGGCAGGATGTCTGGCACCAATTTGGATTGACTGCCGGGCCGACCCTGGTTGATGGTTATCGGGAATTTTTGTCCAACCCGGATCAGTTCCGGGTGCAGATCAAACCCAGCGGCAGCCTGCACGCTGACGACCTCAGTGGCATGTCAACGGAGCTGATGCTCTATTACCTGCCCATGCAGCTATCGGTCAATCAGGGCCCAATGAAGCGCCTGGACCTGTCGGCCATGGACGAGGCCGAAGCCCAAGCCTGGCGGGAAGCGCGCCGGGAGAGGACCGTTGATTCGGATAGTGAAGCGGAGCAGTCTGGTGATACCGGGCAAGCGCAAGACGACGAAGGTCGGATCACCATGGAGGCGCTGCGCAACGCGAAAGATGCAACGGTGGAACTCCGACTCGCCAACGGGCGCACACTGGAGGGGGTGGTGCATTCGGTCGGGGAAGACCGGTTGCAGTTACAGCGTTTTCAGAACGGGGGTTATGTCATTCAGCCGGTTGATTATGCGGACATTGTTGAGGCTTATCTTCTGGGGGACTGAGTCCGGCTCATTCTCCTCAAGTGCCTGACTAATTGGCGTCGCTTTTGGCTTCTCTGGCGTAACATTCGGTGGTTCAGTCGCGTAAAATAGCGCGGCTTGTATCGGCCGCAGGCCGCCCGATCTGAGAGGCACGCAGACCAAGATGGATTCACTGACACAAATGACCCTCGGCTCCGCCGTCGGTGTCGCGGTAATGGGCCGGCGGGTGCCGGTCTGGCGCTCGGCACTGGTGGGCGCGTTTTTCGGCACCCTGCCGGACCTGGATTCGTTTGTGGACTACGGCGATCCGATCCGCAATGTCACCTATCACCGCGGCGCCAGCCACTCACTGTTCTATCTGTCGCTGCTCTCTCCGTTGTTTGCCTGGTTGATCACCCGCTGGATGCCCTCCGGAGGCTTCCGACGGTGGTGGGCCGCGCTGTGGCTGATTCTGATTACCCATGTGCTGCTCGACACCATGACGGTGTACGGGACCCAGATCGGTCAGCCATTTACCGACTACCCGTTCGGGGTGGCCAGCCTGTTTATCATCGACCCCCTGTACACGCTGCCACTGCTGGTCGGGCTGCTATTGGCGCTGGGCGGTCGGCACCGGGCGAACCACTGGGGACTGGCGCTGACCACGGGCTATCTGCTCTGGAGTATGGCGGCCCAGAGTTGGGTAGAAACCCGAGTCGAGCGCGAGTTGGCGGACCGGGACTGGCCGGTCGAGCGGGTCCTGGTGACCCCCAGTGCATTCAACACACTGCTCTGGCGGGTGTTGGTCATGACGCCGGATAACTATTACGAGGGCTTCTATGCCCTGGCCGATGGCGACCGTGCCANNGNGNNCNATCGCTTCGAGCGCGACCGGGCGTTGTATGNATCCCTANAGNANGATTGGGGNGTGCAGCGAATCGCCTGGTTCAGTAANGGNTTTTTCAANGTCAGCGNGCGGGANGGAGTGGCGCGGATTACCGACCTGCGCATGGGGCANGAGCCCTTTTACAGCTTCAACTTTGTGGTGGCCGAGCGGGNGGATGGNCANTGGCAACCGGTTCCGCCGCAACTGCAGATGGAGCGCCCGGATATCGGNGCCGGCCTGCGCTGGATCGTTCGCCGAGCCCAGGGGCAACCCCTGTCGCCGCCCCGNGTGAAGNCANGNGNTGGTGAGTCTTCACTTACCCAAGAACCTCCCAGCGAANGGCAATAATGTGGAACGANTGGATAAAGCTCTGGTAAGCCGTGGCCTGGCGGATACCCGCAGTCAGGCCCAGAGAATGATCGAGGCCGGGCGGGTTCGCTGTCAGGCGAGCGGCGATTGGCAGGTACTGAACAAGGCCAGCGCCAAAGTGTCGGAAGATCAGGCTCTGGACGTCGAGCCGGGGGATGAAGATCAGTTCGCCTCCCGCGGTGGCTTGAAGTTGCGTGGCGCGCTGGCGCAGTCGGGCCTGAATCCCGAGGGCTGGNTGGCNCTGGATGTGGGCCAGTCCACNGGCGGATTTACNGATTGTCTGTTNCAGGCCGGCGCCGCCCGGGTGGTCGGAGTGGATGTCGGNCGGGANCAGCTGGTNCCCGCNCTGAGANCNCACCCCAAGGTGGTGTNTTTTGAAGGCATCAATGCCCGGGANCTGCCCAGAGACACCCTGTTGGCGGAGGCGCCAGAGGGCTTTGATCTGATTGNGATGGACGTGTCNTTNATNTCCCAGACGCTGATTNTGCCCGGGTTGCCGGCGCTGCTCAAACCNGGCGGGCACCTGCTCAGCCTGGTCAAGCCGCAATTTGAAGTGGGCAAGGCGGGCATCGGTAAAGGCGGAATTGTCCGNGACGATCGTCTCTATGCNGAGGTNGAGCAGCGAATTCGCGCCCAGTGCGACACCCTGGGNCTGACGGTCAATGCCTGGTTTGCGAGCCCGATCAAGGGNGGTGATGGTAATCGGGAGTTCTTTATATCGGCGACAAAAACGNNCGGGGAGTTTTAAACATAAACATTTTTTAGCNGATAAGACGTATAAATCTTCNCNGCNCTCCCCTATACTCCCTCGTGGTCTNTACCACCCTAAGTAAGCGCGGCTTCTGAGCAGGCTCTCCCAACCGGTCGCCCAAGCTGCATGAATCATCCAAAACCATAAAGATGTGTGAGAAGGCAATGAAACAACGAGACCCCGTTTTCGGTCGCCCGCTGGTTGCGGCGTCCCTCTCCGTGTTGCTGGTGGCCTGCGCGCCGGATGACAACACCTCCTCCCCGACCCCGGAACAACGTCAGGCNCCCGCNCAGTCTGAAGCGGTGGCTCCGCTCAGCGATACCGATGCGGCNGTGATTGCCNTGAGTGATACCGAAGCNGATTCCGCCCGCGANCGGGTGATGCGNCAGGTGAACCTTGAGCCGATTGACGGCCTGAGCGTGGATCTCTGGGCGTCGGAGAAACTGCTGGCCGACCCGGTGGCGATCAGTGTGGACTANCAGGGCCGGGTGTGGGCCGCGGTGACCAACCGCAGCAACAACTCCGAGTTTGATATCCGCCGCTACCCGGACTGGGAACACTCTTCCATGACCTGGACCAGCGTCGAGGATCGGCGGGCGTTTCTGAAANAAGAGCTGGCCCCGGNAAACAGNGAGCAGAATGCCTGGCTGGACGACCGCAACAACGACGGNTCCCGGGANTGGCGNGANCTGGCGGTGGTCAAAGANGANGTCATTCTNCTGCAGGACACCAGNGGTGANGGCCGGGCCAANGAAAGCCGGCGCTTCCTGAAGGACTTCCACAGCGAAGTGACCGATGTGCTGGGCGGCATCTACTATCACAACGAACTGGATGAACTGTTCNTGGGNGTTGCCCCGAACGCCTGGCGGGTCAAAGACACCGATGGCGACCTGAGAGCCGATACCAAGCAGGCCATTTCCGATGGTTTNGCCGTGCACGTGGGGTTCAGTGGCCACGGCATGTCCGGCGTNACNCTGGGGCCGGATGGCCGGATTTACTACGGAATCGGCGACATTGGCGCCAATATCACCGACGTTGACGGCAACGAGTACGCCNANCCNAATCNGGGNGTGATNGTCCGCAGTGANCCCGANGGNAGCAANTTTGAAGTGTTTGCCCNNGGCGTGCGCAATACCCACGAGTTNACGTTCGATAAATACGGCAACCTGATCACCGTCGATAACGATGGCGACCATGAGGGTGAATACGAGCGGGTGGTNTACCTGATTGACGGCTCCGACACCGGCTGGCGCACCAACTGGCAACTGGGGAAATACAAGGACCCGAAAAACAACACCTACAAGGTGTGGATGGACGAGGACTACTTCAAACCCCGCTTTGAAGACCAGTCCGCCCACATTCTGCCTCCCATCGCCCCCTATCACGCCGGCCCCACCGGCATGGTGTACAACCCGGGCACGGCGTTGAGCGAGCGCTGGAACAACCATTTCTTCGTGGTGGAGTTTGTCGGCTCGGCGGCCCGCTCCGGTATCAACGCGTTTACCCTGGAACCCAAAGGTGCATCGTTCGAACTGGCTTCAGACCAGAACATCTTCCGCGGCGTNCAGGCCACCGGCCTGGACTTTGGTCCGGANGGNTCNCTGTTCATGAGCGACTGGATCGAAGGNTGGGGCATCAACGGCAAGGGCCGNATCTGGAAAATGGATGTNACCGAAGGNGTNGANCAGGCTCAGCGGGACNATACCCAGGCGCTTCTGGAGGCGAACTTCGCTGAACNNGANGCGAANGAGCTNGTAGAGCACCTGAGTCACCCTGATATGCGNGTGCGTCAGCGCGCCCAATTGGCNCTCGCGGCCCGTGACGATCAGGCCAGNCTGCTGGAGGTCGCGCAGAACAGCGATCATCAATTGGCCCGTATNCACGCCCTNTGGGGCATTGGCCAGCTNACCCGNCAGGACNCGAGCCGNGCNGCCGTGCTGCTNCCGTTGCTGAGNGATNCCGATCCCGAAATTCGTGCCCAGGTGGCNAANGTGTTGGGCGATGTGGCCTTTGCCGANGCCCGNCCGGACCTNTTGCCCCTACTGACCGATGACAGTGCCCGGGTGCAGTTCTTCGCCGCCCAGGCGCTCGGTCGCATCGGTAACCCGCAGGATCAGTCGGCGGTGATCGCCATGCTGGAAACGAACGACGATGAAGATGTCTACCTTCGTCAGGCCGGGGCGATTGCCCTGGCTCGCATGGGCGATGCCGAGACGCTGGGCAACCTGGAGACTCACGCCTCCGAAGCGGTGCGCATTGCCGCCGTGGTGGCGCTGAAACGCCTGCAGAGCCCGGAACTGGCCCGCTTCCTGGATGATGCCAGTGAATTTGTGGTGACCAACGCCGCCCGCGGCATCAGCGACGATCATTACGTGGATGCCGCGCTGCCGGCCCTGGCCGAGCTGCTGGCAACCACGGAATTTACCAATGAGCCTCTGCTGCGCCGCCTGATCAACGCCAACCTCTATGTGGGTGGCGACGCTTCGGTGGAGCGCCTGCTGGGCTTCGCCCAACGCGACGACATCGACGGTGTCCTGCGCGCCGAGGCCCTTCACACCCTGTCGGTCTGGCCGGAGAGCTCGGCCTTTGATCGGGTGACGGGCCGTCATCGCGGNGTGGTATCCCACCCGAGCGAGCAGGCCAGCGAACCCTTGATGGCCCTGTCGGCCGAGTTGCTGCAGGATCGCAGCCCGGANGTTCGTGCGGCCACGGCCAGNGCNCTGGCGATGCTCNNCATCGAAGGTGCNAGCGACGCCCTGGCGGCNACCCTGAAAGANGACGCCAGCCCGATGGTTCGGGCCGCNGCTCTGGANGCGCTGTTCACGCTGGACTACCCGGANATGGGCCAGGCGGCCCTGACCGCCACCAACGACGCCGATACCGANGTGCGNATGGCCGCGCTGGCCCTGCTGCCCAAGCTCGACCTGCCGACAGAGGAGGTGGTTGAGCTGCATCGGGTGCTGCTGAATAACGGCTCCCTGCCTGAACAGCAGGCNGCCTACCGCTCCCTGGCGAATGTCGATCACGCCAGTGCCCACGCGTTGCTTGNCGAATCCCTGGCGGCCCTGCGCTCCGGTGAGCTGCCTGCCGCGGTGCAACTGGATGTGATCGAGGCGGCCCAGGCCACCGGTAACGAGACCCTGATCGCCGAGCTGGAGGCCTACGAGGCGAGCAAGAACCGCAATAAGCCCCTCGAGGTGTACCGGGAAGCCCTGGAGGGNGGCGATCCGAATGCGGGGATGAACCTGTTCCGCTACAGCAACAGTGCCCAGTGTATCCGCTGTCATATGGTCGGCCACCGCGGCGCTCGGGTGGGTCCCGAGCTCACCGCTATCGGNGACCAGCTNAGCCGTCGCCAGTTGCTNGAGGCGCTGGTGGACCCGGGCGCCCGGGTNCCCGCCGGNCACGGNCGNGTGTCGGTNACGCTGGACAATGGTCAGACGGTCAGCGGTTTCTTTGAGGCCGAGAGNCAGGACAGTATGACCATTGTCGATGGCGANGANCGCATTGAGGTGGCCAAGGCCGAGGTGGTGTCCACCGAGTACTCCGGNTCGGGCATGCCGCCCATGGGGCAACTGCTCAATCGCAGCCAGTTGCGTGATATCGTCGCCTACCTGGTGACCCTGCCCACCGAAGAGGAAGCNGAGGGGCACTGACCCNGAGGCNTTTTTGNCGGAGGCGCCCTCNGCTCGCCTCCGNCANNGGCACCCCTGTGGTGCCTCTCTTNAACTGATATACTCNGGTCATAGGTCTTTTTTAACGACAANAAGGTCCCTATGACCACCCCGCTNCTGATTTGCGATGACTCCCTGGTCGCTCGCAAGCAAATGCTCCGCGCCCTGCCTCCCGACTGGGATGTACTGGTCAGCTTTGCCTGNGATGGCGAGGAGTGTCTGCGCTACCTNGAGGCCGATCGNGGNCANATNCTGTTTCTCGATCTGAACATGCCGGTGCTGGACGGNTACGCCGTGCTACGGGAAATTCGGGCCCGGGATTGGCCGACGCTGGTGATCGTCGTCTCGGGGGATATNCAGCCGGAGGCGGAACAGCGNGTGCGGGATCTCGGNGCCGTNCAGATGATCCGCAAGCCNNTGGACCCGGCGCAACTGCCAGTCGGTTCTGGTGGAGTTCGGGCTCTACGATCCCTCTGANGATCGCCGCTTGGCGGTGCACCCGGAAAGCCCNGACCGCAGTACCACCTGGCACGATGTGTTGCAGGAACAGGCCAATATCGCCATGGGCCAGGCCGGTGACTTGCTGGCCCGCTTGCTGGGGGTGTTTGTGGAGCTGTCGGTGCCGAAAGTCANCATGCTNGCGGCCAGTGAGCTCAATATGGCGCTGACCGCTGGCAGCAGCTACCACAAGTGGTCTGGCGTCAGTCAGGGNTTCGTGGGCGGAGGCCTGGGCGGGGAAGCGCTGCTCTTGTTCAGTGATAGCAGCGTGGAGGACATGAGTGCCCTGCTCGGTTATCAGGACGACAACGCGTCCCACAAAGAGCTCGAAGTCCTGATGGACCTGTCCGGCATTCTGGCGGGCGCCTTCCTGAAAGGCCTGGGGGAGCAGTTGCACCTGTCGCCGAGAATCACGCCGCCGGTGGTGCTNGGCACCCACGTCACCATGGACGATCTGCTGCACCACAANAGCCACCTCTGGGAGCAGATGCTGAGCATCGAAGTGTCCTTTGCGGTGGAAAACCACAATATTCTGGGCAATCTGTTGCTACTGTTTACCGAGGATTCGATTCCCCGGCTGCAGGAAACNCTGGANTACCTGCGNCCCGANCCGGAGGGCGCNTCGTGAACCGTACCGAGTTTACCCTGAGCGATGTGCACTGGCTGATGGATCTGTTGCAGACCATCGAGGTGGGAATCGTGGTNCTCGACGGCGACAACCGGGTGCGTTCCTGGAACGGCTTTATGGAAAACCACAGCGGCATCCGCGCCGACGAGGCCCAGGGCGCGGATCTGTTTCAGCTGTTTCCGGACCTGCCCCGGGAGTGGCTGGAGCGCAAGCTGCACACCGTCCGCCTGCTGAACACCCGAACCTTCAGCGTCTGGGAGCAGCGACCCTACCTGTTCCGGTTCCGCAATCGCCGCCCGATTACCGGCACCGAAGCCTACATGTTCCAGAACATCACCTTCTTCCCGCTGACCGATCAGCGCGGCGCGGTCGAAGGGGTCTGTCTGCTGGTGTATGACGTGACCGATATGGCGAGCAGCCGACGCCAACTTGAAAAAAGCAACGCCCAGCTCAAGCGGCTGAGCCAGACCGACGGGCTCACCGGGCTGCTCAATCGCAGCACCTGGGAGTCGTTCCTGCAGACCGAATTCGAGCGGCACTTTCGCTACGGTTCCGAAGCGGCTCTGGTCATGTTGGACATTGATCATTTCAAACCGATCAATGATACCTATGGCCACATGGTGGGGGATGAGGTGATCCGTCAGGTCACCAGTCTGATCAAGTTCAATCTGCGCCAACCCGATATCGCCGGTCGCTACGGTGGGGAGGAGTTTGCCATCATCCTTCCGGAAACCGATCTGGAAGGTGCCGAGTGCTTTGCGGAGCGGATTCGCTCGGTGATCGAGCAGCAACCGCTCAAATGCCTCGATCAGACCATCGAAGTTACCGCCAGTCTGGGCATAGCGCCCTGGAGCCTGGCCTACCAGGATGCCGAGCAGTGGCTCGGGGCAGCGGATCAGGCGCTCTACGCCGCCAAGCGTCAGGGCCGCAATCAGGTTGTGGTTGCACCCCCTACCGAATGATCTGACCCCGACCGGCGCCCGTAACCTGCCCTTCAGGGTAAACGTCCGGAGGGGGTGCCGTGCGGCGAGTAGGTTTGTACTGGTTCGGAGATGATTTGCGGGTATCGGATCAGCCGGGGCTGGCTCGTGCCGCAGCGGAAGTGGATCAGTTGATCTGCCTGTATGTGGTGGACTCTGCCTGGTTCCGGCCCGGTTCTCTGGCACTGACCCGGCCACTGGGCATTCACCGGGAGCGGTTCTTACTGGAAGCGCTTCGCGCCCTGGACACCAGTCTGCGTAGCCTGGGCCAGCATCTAAACGTCATCTGGGCGCGACCGCTGGACATCGTACCGGCATTGATTTCCCGCTACAGCATTACCCACCTCTACCGCAGCGACCACCCCGGCTATTACGAGCGGCGTGACTGGCAGTGGCTGCGCGACCACTACCCGCAACTGAGCTTCGTGGACATTCAGAATCAGACCCTGTTCAACGCCGAGCAACTGGGTTTTCACCTGACGGAGCTGCCAACCACCTTTTCGCAGTTTCGCCGACGCGTCGAACAGTGCCCGATTCCCGAAGCCCGGGGCTTTTTGTCAGCCCTGCCGCCGAGCCCGGCCGAAGGCCGCAAGATACCGGTTCCGCCCGAGCGCAACGGCTGTCGCTTTCGCGGTGGGGAAGATGCCGCCCGCATGCACCGGATTCGCTATTTCGACAGCGATGCGCCAGCCCACTACAAACACACCCGCAATGCGCTGGACGACTGGGCTTCCTCCACCAAGTTCTCGCCCTGGCTGGCGCGAGGCTGCCAGTCGCCGCGACAGGTCCATAGCGCGCTGGTGAACTACGAGCGGCACTACGGGGCGAATGAATCCACCGAGTGGATCCGGTTCGAACTGCTGTGGCGGGAATACTTTCAGTGGATGGCCCGAGCCTATGGTGCGGATCTCTATCGGTTTGGCGGCCGGCCGAGGCGCTCGCTCAATACCAGCTTTTATCCCGAGCGGTTTCGCAAATGGTGTGAGGGCGCCACGCCCTACCCGCTGGTGAATGCCGCCATGAACCAGTTGAACCGCACCGGCTATCTGTCCAATCGGGCCCGACAGATTGTCGCCAGTGCCCTGGTCAACGAGCAGCAGGTGGACTGGCGCTACGGCGCCGCCTGGTTTGAACTGCAGTTGATTGATTACGAGGTCGGCAGCAACTGGGGCAATTGGCAGTACATTGCCGGCGTGGGCGCCGACCCCCGCGGCGGTCGGCACTTCAATCTGGCGAAACAGGCCGCCCAGTTCGACCCCGACGGTGAATACGTGCGCCGATGGGGCGACAACCGCGAGCTGACCCCGCTCGATTCGGTGGATGCTGCCGACTGGCCCATTGCCCGTTCGTGACTGAGCTTGAACCCATCAATCTGGTCTGGCTGAAGCGCGACCTGCGCCTGACCGATCACGCCCCTCTGGCCGACGCGGCGACCCGACCCGAGCCCCTGTCGCTGATCTACTGTTTTGAGCCGGAATTGCTCGATGACCCTCACTACGACGAGCGTCACTGGCGGTTTATCTGGCAATCGCTGGATGATCTCGATCGGGTGCTGGCGCCCCTGGGCGGCAAAGTTCACCGGCTCTGGGGGTCGGTCACCGCGCTGTTGGAAGAGATCGATCGCAGCCGACCGGTGGCGGGCCTGTTCAGCCACCAGGAGACCGGCCTGGCGGTGACCTTTGAGCGGGACAAAGCGGTCGCGGATTGGTGTCGGACGCGGGGCGTCCCCTGGCATGAATCACCCACCGGCGCCGTTCAGCGCGGTTTGCCCGATCGTCGCCGGTGGGACCGCGACTGGTATCGGACCCTGGGCGCCGCGCCGCAGGATCCCGAGCTGGAACGCATCCGGTGGGTCGTTTTGCCGGAGGATCTGGGCTCAGGTACTGCGCCCGAGTCGTGGTGCCGGGAGAATCCGGCCTTTCAGCGCGGCGGCATTCGGACCGCCCGCCAGACCCTGGCGAGTTTTCTAGAGCATCGGGGGCGGGATTACCGTCGGGCGATTTCCAGCCCCTCCGCCAGCCGTGAACACTGCTCTCGGCTCTCGCCCTACCTCGCCTGGGGGAATCTCAGCCTGCGCCAGGTATATCAGGCCACGCTGGAGCGCCGGCAGGCGCCGGGATGGCGCTACCCCCTGACCGCGTTCAGCTCCCGGTTGCACTGGCACTGCCACTTTATCCAGAAGTTCGAAAGTGAGTGCGCCATGGAGCACCGGCCGGTCAACCGGGCCTACGAGGCCTTCCCCTACCGCACCGATGACCGGGTCGAAGACGACCTTCAGGCCTGGCGTGAGGGCCAAACGGGCATCCCGCTGGTGGACGCCTGCATGCGCTGCCTGCACCAGACCGGCTACATCAACTTCCGGATGCGGGCCATGCTGGTCAGCGTGTTGTGCCACCACCTGAACATTGATTGGCGTCGGGGTGTGACGCATCTCGCGCGCCTGTTTCTCGATTTTGAGCCGGGTATCCACTACCCCCAGTTTCAGATGCAGGCCGGGGTGACCGGCGTCAACACCATCCGCATCTATAACCCGGTGCGCCAGGCGGAGCAGCAGGATGCGGACGGCACTTTCACTCGCCAGTGGCTGCCGGAGTTGGCCGAGTTGCCGGTGCCGTTGCTCCATCAGCCCTGGGCGCTGGCGCCGATGGAGCGGATGATGTTTGATCTCGCCTACCCCGAACCCATTGTCGACCTGACCGAGGCCGCCCGTGCCGCGCGGGAGCGTTTGTGGGGCTGGCGCAACCGGGTCGAGGTGAAGCGTGAAGGTCAGCGTGTATTGGGGCGTCACGTGCGGCCGTCCTGAGGCGCATCGCCTTGACGATCCTGATATGAGCCTGTACGTTTATCCAGATTCGAGGCGCTTCCGGCCTGAAAAGGGACACAAAAACCGGTACACTGTCGCGCTCGTTTAACGCCATCAAAACCCCCAGTCACCAACCAGCGACCTGCCCATGGATGTATCCGCCCTGCTTAACGATCTGAACGACGCCCAGCGCGAGGCCGTTTCCGCCCCCGCCCATAACCAGTTGATTCTGGCCGGTGCGGGCAGCGGCAAGACCCGGGTGCTGGTGCATCGGATCGCCTGGCTGATTCAGGTCGAGCAGGTATCGCCCTACTCCATCATGGCGGTCACCTTTACCAACAAGGCCGCGCGGGAAATGCGCGCCCGCCTGGAAACGCTGCTGTCCGATACCGGCCAGCCGGTGAATACCCGCAGCATGTGGGTGGGTACCTTCCACGGGCTGGCGCATCGGTTGCTCAAGGCGCANTGGCAGGATGCCGGGCTGCCCCAGAATTTCCAGATTCTCGACAGCGACGATCAACTGCGCCTGATCAAGCGGGTGTATCAGCGCCTGGANCTGGATGAGTCCAAGTGGCCGTTCCGTCAGGCCCAGTGGTTNATCAATGGNCAGAAAGACGAAGGCCTACGCCCCCAGCACATCCCGGANAACGGCGATCCGTNTATNCGCACCATGCTGATGATCTANCGTGCCTACGAGGAGGACTGCCANCGCAGNGGCNTGGTGGACTTTGCCGAACTGTTGCTGCGCGCTCACGAGCTGTGGTTGCACAAGCCCCACATCCTGGANCATTACCAGCGCCGNTTTCCGTTTGTNCTGGTGGACGAATTNCAGGACACCAACAGCATTCAGTACGCCTGGCTGCGGGTNCTCGCCGGNAAGACGGCCAAGGTCACCGCCGTGGGCGACGATGANCAGTCCATTTANGGCTGGCGCGGNGCGCGCATTGAAAACATTCAGCGNTTTACCGATGACTTCCCGGGCACCCAGACCATCCGCCTGGAACAGAACTACCGCTCCACCGGNACCATCCTGAAGGCNGCCAATGCGGTGATTGCCAACAACTTCGGTCGCCTGGGCAAACAGCTGTGGACCGANGGNGATGATGGCGAGCCGATNGCNCTNTACGCNGCGTTCAACGAACAGGANGAAGCNCGGTTTATCGTCGAGCGCATCGAAGACTGGGTCAAGCAGGGCAACAGNTACTCCAGCTCNGCCATTCTNTATCGCTCCAACGCCCAGTCCCGGGTGTTGGAAGAAGCGCTGTTGCGCGAGGGCATTGCNTATCGCATCTATGGCGGCCAACGCTTCTACGANCGCCTGGAAATCAAAAACGCCCTGGCCTATATGCGCCTGATCGCCAACCCCGATGACGATGCGGGTTTCGAGCGGGTGATCAATACGCCCACCCGGGGCATCGGTGGCAAAACCCTGGATGCGATCCGCGAGTGCGCCCGNGANCAGAACCTGTCCCTGTGGCANGCCTCGGCGCAGATCATTGCCAACAACGCCCTGCCCGCNCGGGCGGCGAATGCGCTCAAAGGCTTTATGCAACTGATCGACTCGCTCGCCGATCACAGTACGGAANANCCCCTGGNNGANATCGCCCAGCTGGTNCTGGATGAAACCGGGCTGCTGGAATTTCATNGCAAGGAAAAAGGCGAAAAAGGTCANGCCCGGGAGGAAAACCTGCAGGANCTGGTCAACGCCTGCCGGGTGTTNGATGCCGCCGAGGAAGACGAGCTNTCGGTGTTGCAGCAGTTTCTGGACACCGCCGCGCTGGATGCCGGCGAAACCCAGGCGGACGAGTTTGAAGACGCGGTCCAGTTGATGACCCTGCACTCGGCCAAGGGTCTGGAGTTTCCACTGGTGTTTCTTGCCGGGGTGGAAGAGAATCTGTTNCCGCACAAAATGTCCATGGAGGANCCGGACCGGCTCGAGGAAGAGCGGCGCCTGTGCTACGTGGGNATCACCCGCGCCATGGAGAAGCTGTACATCAGCTATGCCGAAACCCGGCGGCTGTACGGCGCGGAAACCTTCAACGCCCTGTCCCGNTTNGTGCGGGAAATTCCGGCGGANCTGATTCAGGAAGTGCGCCTGAAAACCACCGTTACCCGNCCCATGGGTTATGGTAAAGGCGATTACGGCCGGGCCAATAACGTCAGCCTGACCGATTCCGGTGAAGACACCGGATTCCACCTGGGCCANCGGGTCAGCCACGGCGTATTCGGCGAAGGTGTTATNCTCCACTTTGAAGGCCAGGGCGCCCACGCCCGGGTACAGGTCAATTTCGACGATGAAGGCAGCAAGTGGTTGGTGCTGCAATACGCGAAACTGGTTCCNATGTAGGGCAGGCAGNTCCTGCCGAAAGAAAAACATAACAGCGCACAGTGACTATGAACGCAACCTCCAAAAACACAACCTCCAAACCCCGNTGGTCCCCTCTGATCATTCTGCTACTGGTCGCCCTGGTGGCGGCCCTGTTTTCCCTGTTGGTCATGGAAAAGGCCACCGACAANGTGGCGGTCATGGTCGATGGTGAGGTGCAGGANCANCGTGTGTACCAGTGGCGCATGGTCACCACCTGGCCNAAGGATTTTCCCGGCCTGGGCACNACCGCGCAGGAATTTGCNAATATGGTGGAGGCCATGAGTGGCGGCCGTTTGCAGATCCGCGTGTACGGNGCCGGGGAAATCGTGCCCGCCATGGGCGTGTTNGATGCGGTGTCNGATGGCAGTGCGGAAATGGGCCACGGCGGCAGCTACTANTGGCGTGGCAAAGCNCCCGCCGCACANTTTTTTACCACCATTCCNTTTGGCATGAACGCNCAGGAAATGAACGCCTGGTTGCACCACGGCGGCGGCCTGGAATTGTGGCGNGANGTCTACGCGCCCTTCAANATCATTCCCTTTCCNGGCGGCAACACCGGNATTCAGATGGCCGGCTGGTTCAACAAAGAGATTAACAGCATTGAGGACCTGCGCGGGCTGAAAATGCGTATTNCGGGTCTGGCGGGGGATGTGTTCAATCGCGCCGGTGGCAGTTCAGTGAATATCCCCGGCGGCGAACTCTATACCTCATTGCAGACGGGGGTGATCGACGCNGCCGAATGGGTGGGNCCGTCCAACGATCAGGCCTTCGGGTTTGATCAGATCGCTCGGTATTACTACTACCCGGGTTGGCAGGAGCCGGGTTCGACGCTGGAGCTGTTGGTCAACAAGCCCGCNTTCGAGGCATTGCCGGANGACCTTCAGGCCATTGTCACCCACGCGGCCCGCGCCGCGAANCAGGANATGCTGGATCAATACACCGCGCGAAATCCNCGCGCGCTGAACGATATGGTGGCGAAAGAGGGNACAGAGCTGCGGCGCNTACCGGANGATGTGATTCAACGCCTATATGATATCTCCAGGGANCTCTTCGAACNGCAGGCCGAGGAAGATCCGCTGTTTCNAAAAGTGTGGGANTCCTATCGGACCTTTTTGGCGGACGTGACCGACTATCACAAAATAACGGAACACACCTATTACGACATTCGCGAGCAGGTAAAAGCGGACGGGGNCGGGNCCGACGGGGAAGAATAATCANCGTATTGGCGCAGGCATAAAAAAACAGCGGGGCACAAAGGCCCCGCTGTTTTTTTGGTCAAGNCAAAATCAGGTTTACTGACGAATGCCTTCGATGTGCAGTTCCATGTGGACCACGCGCGATGCCGGGCCCAGATCATAGTCGATGCCAAAGTCTTTCAGGGTCAGCTCNACNTCNCCCTCNAANCCAACGCGGTAGCCGCCCCAGGGNTCTTCACCCTCGCCGACCTTTTCCACTTCGATGGTGATTTCNNNGGTGACNCCNTGCAGGGTCANNTCNCCNACGACATCNAACTCTTCGCCANNNTCNTCGANATNTTCAATGCGCTTGCTGACAAANTTGGCTTCNCCNNNNTTNTC
>NZ_NZQP01000069.1:24519-26795 GCF_002695945.1 Marinimicrobium sp.
TCAGGAAATCATCGCTGCGCAGGTGCTTATCCCGNTCNGCGTGATTGCTGTCGATGCTGCTGGTATCGANNGTCACGGTGATNTNGCTGTCTTCGACNTTGTCGGCGTCGTAGCTGAAGCTGCCTTCGAANTCGTTAAANCGACCGGTCAGCCAGCTGTAGCCCAGGTGCTGAATTTTGAAGTTGATGGCGGCGTGTGCGCCTTCGGTGTCGATCACATANTCGGCGGCCANTGCCGGAACNCTGGCCAAACCAATACTGCTCAGAGTCAATGCGGCTAACGTCTTTTTCATGGTCTTACTCCTTAACGGTTGAGAAACAAAAGTGGCTTACGGTTTNGGGTCGGANTTACCAGGGCGAAGCATACGCAGCAGGGTCCGATCCCGGATCACAAAATGGTGCCAAAGCGCCGCGCCGGCGTGGGCGAGCGCCAGAAGAATCAGNANCCANGCGGCGATCTCATGGATTTCTCCNACCAGATCGACGCCATCNGAACTCAACTGCCAGGTGGCGGGCACACTGAACAGNTCAAAAAANTNCGCGGGATCGCCCTTGGCNGTATTGATCAGATANCCGGTCACGACCATCACCAGCATCAACAGATACAGGAGNTGTTTCATTGNNGCTGCCNCGAGGCGGATNTTACGACTGTGGTTGGGCAGCGGNTGTGGCNTNCCCCNCTGACTGACCCGCCAGCCGATTCGCACNATCAACAGCATGGCCAGCAACAGTCCGAGACTGACATGCAGNTTGGGGAGTTCGTGATAGCCCTTGTCGTAGTACGTCAGGTCCACCATGTAGAATCCAATGCCAAAAATGGCNATCACCAACAGAGCGGACAGCCAGTGCACGGTGATGGACAACCAACCGTAGCGTTGNGCATCGTCTTTTATCATGGACCTGTCTTCCTTCAACTGTATTNGCGAACCCATCGGGTCATTAAAAGCTAGCAGAATACTGTAAAGGTAGCGGTTAAGATTTGTTAGTAAAGTCGTGTAAGTNCGGGATTTTGGCGGGNTCGAGCAGGCGCGACTGTAAAGCCGCGCGCNTNTGGGANGACGGTTATTTGGGCACCGGCCGGGTCCGGCCATTGTCGTCGATGGCGACATAAACANATTCGCCNTCNGTCACTTTGGTCATGTCGCGNTTACCGCACTCCTTGATCCAGACTTCGATCAGGGTGCGGATGGAGGTGCGCCCGACATCCAGNGTGCTGGCATAAACACTGACGGTNGCNCCNACGGGTACCGGCCGCAANAACACCATNCTGCCCACGGCCACNGTAGTGACCCGGCCCTTGGCCACTTCCTGAGCGAGAATCGCACCNCCCAGATCCATTTGGGTCATCAACCAGCCGCCAAAAATATCGCCATAGGGATTGGTGTCGGCGGGCATGGACAGGGTTTGCAGGGTCAGTTCACCGTGGGGGGTGGGATCCTCATCAATGCCTTGCATGGCCATGAACTCAGTACCTCGAATAATTCAGTAATGGAATGCTGATTTTACAGGGATAGTTGCTGCGGTAGCCAGGTGGCAAGCCCCGGCCACAGCGCCAGAGCACAGAGTACCAGCAATTGCAGCACAATAAACGGAATCACGCCACGATACAGGGCACTGGTGGCGACCGAGGCGGGCGCCACCCCACGCAGGTAGAACAGGGCGAAGCCAAACGGCGGGGTCAGGAAAGAAGTCTGCAGGTTGAGGGCAATCATGATCCCCAGCCAGATGGGGTCGACCCCCATGGCCAGCAGCACCGGGCCCACAATGGGGACGACCACAAAGGTGATTTCAATAAAATCGAGAATAAAGCCCAGCAGAAAAATGATCACCATCACCACCAGCATGGCGGTGAACACCCCGCCCGGCAATTGATGGAAGAAGCCTTCCACCAGTTCTTCCCCGCCGAAACCCCGGAAAACCAGGGAGAACAGCGAGGCGCCAATCAGGATGGTGAAAATCATGGCACTGGTCATGGTGGTGCTGCGGGCCACCTCTTTGAGCCGGGCGAGGTCGAGCTTGCCTTTGAGCAGGGCCAGTAGCGCGGCGCCGAGTGCGCCCACGCCGGCGGCTTCGGTCGGTGTCGCAATACCCAACAGGATAGAGCCCAGTACCAGAATGATCAGCGCCGATACGGGCACCAGGCTGAGCCACAGACGACCGGTGGAAATCCGCTCCTCACTCGGTGCGGCGGGCGCGAGCGTGGGCCGCCACCGGGCGACCAGAAGCATGTACAGCAGATAGAGGCTGACCAGTACCAGTCCAGGGATCAGCGCGCCG
>NZ_NZQP01000070.1:0-53654 GCF_002695945.1 Marinimicrobium sp.
GAGGGGAATACCCCTCGGAGACCCGCCGTAAACCCATGATGTGCATGGATGCACGAATGCCGCGATGGCAGGAGCCAATGAGCGGCCCATGGGGGCTTCTCGTCGGCATCCATGCCTCCGAGAGTCTCCGAGGGGTATTCCCCTCTCTCGCCTCAGTGCCAGCTTCCACCTGAGGTCGCGTAGGGCGGGTAAGCCGAAGGCGCACCCGCCGTGACCCAATACCAGATGCTGCGGTAATGACGTAGGGTGGATCGGTCCGACGTATCGGAGCCCAAAGGGCGTCATCCACCAAAAAACCACCGGAACTTTACAACCACCCCCCGGGGTCCAAAGAACACAACCAAACAACCGAGCCACTATTTATGAACCGACTCTACGCTCTGATCACCTCAACCCTGCTCCTTCTGAGCGCCTCCCTCCATGCCGACCCGACCGCCGAGCTGCGCTCCCGCCTGGACGCCATGACCAGCCTGCAAGGCGAGTTTACTCAGGTCTTGATCGATATGGACGGCGAGGTGCTGGAGGAGAGCTCGGGGGATTTCGCCATGGCTCGCCCGGGCAAGTTTGACTGGCACACGCGGGAGCCGTTTGAGCAGCGTCTGGTGTCGGATCACGAGTCCATCTGGCTGTACGATCCGGATCTGATGCAGGTGACGGTGCGTGAGTTCGATGAGGAGTTGCAGGATACGCCGGCGCTGATTCTCAGTGATGAGCTGACCGCGCTGAATGAGCAGTTTGAGATCACCCACACGCAAACGGATGAGGGTTGGGATGCGTTCCGTCTGGAGCCGAAGGATGATGACAGTCTGTTCGCGGCGCTGGTTCTGACGTTTGACGGTGATCTGCTTCGGGAAATCCGGATGGATGACAATCTGGACCAGATCACCCGGTTTACTCTGTCCGATCTGAAACGCAATGAGTCCATCGATGACGGCCGGTTTACCTTTGAGGTTCCCGACGGCGTTGATGTGTTGGTGGATTGATGGCGGGCGATCTGTTTCAAAGCGAGCCGGTTTATCAGCCCCTGGCGGCGCGGATGCGGCCGCGGAACCTGGCGGACTATATTGGGCAGGAGCATTTACTTGCGCCCGGCAAGCCGTTGCGCGACGCTATTGAACGCGGTCATCTGCACTCCATGATTCTGTGGGGGCCGCCGGGGGTGGGTAAGACCACCCTGGCGCGACTGTTCGCTGAGCAGGCGGATGCGCGCTTTCAGACCATTTCGGCCGTGCTGGCGGGGGTGAAGGATATTCGTGCGGCGGTGCAGGTGGCCGAACAGGAGCGGGCCGCCCGGGGGCGCAAAACCATTCTGTTTGTCGATGAGGTGCACCGTTTCAATAAGGCGCAGCAGGATGCGTTTTTGCCTTATGTGGAAGACGGCACGCTGATTTTTATTGGCGCGACGACCGAGAACCCCTCGTTTGAGCTGAACAACGCGCTGTTGTCCCGCTGCCGGGTGTATGTGCTGCGTGGACTGGAGTTTGAGCATATTCGCCAGGTGTTACACCAGGCGCTGGAGGATACCGAGAGGGGTCTCGGAAACGACGGCATCCGGATTGAGGCGGAGTGGCTCGACACGCTGGCCAAGGCGGCAGATGGCGATGCGCGCAAGGCGCTGAACCTGCTCGAGATTGCCTCGGATCTGGCGGAGGAGCGCGACGGTCAGAAAGTGATCGACCGGGCGGTGCTGGAGGAGGTGTTGGCCGCCGATGTCCGCCGGTTTGATAAGGGCGGGGATCTGTTTTACGAGCAGATTTCCGCCTTGCATAAATCGGTGCGGGGCTCCTCCCCGGACGGCGCGCTGTACTGGTTTGCCCGGATGCTCGATGGCGGTTGCGATCCGCTCTATATCGCCCGGCGCATTGTCCGTATCGCCAGTGAGGATATCGGCAATGCCGATCCGCGCGCGCTGCCCCTGGCGCTGGCGGCCTGGGATACCCAGGAGCGCCTGGGCAGTCCGGAGGGTGAGTTGGCCATCGCCCAGGCCGTGGTTTATATGGCCTCGGCACCCAAAAGCAATGCTGTGTATAATGCCTTCAATACGGTGATGGCCGAGGTGCGCGAGCAGCCGGGCTATGAGGTGCCGGTGCATCTGCGCAACGCCCCTACCAAGCTGATGAAGTCCATGGATTACGGGGCGGAGTATCGGTACGCCCACCATGAGCCCGGTGCTTACGCGGCGGGTGAGTGTTATTTGCCGCCAGAGTTGGCGGATCGAGTCTATTACGAGCCGGTGGAGCGGGGGCTTGAGCAACGGATTCGGGAGAAGTTGGCCTATTTCCGCGAGCTGGATGCCAAGAGTCCGATTCGGCGTTATAGCCAGGAGAGCGATTGATGCAGTGGTTGGCCGTGGCCTTGGGCGGTGCTCTGGGGGCGATGGGTCGGTTTGGTTTGACGACTTGGCTGTTTCCGGTGATGGGTACGCGCTTTCCGCTGGGAACGCTGGTGGCCAATGTGCTCGGTTGTCTCCTTGTGGGCCTGGCCTTTGTGTTGATTGTCGATAAGGGGCTTGTTGCGCCGGAGTATCGGCCGTTTGTGATTACGGGTTTTCTGGGGGCGTTGACGACCTTTTCGACGTTTTCGTTGGATGCCTTGTTGCTCTGGCAGAATGGGGCGCCGGCGGTGGCGGTGGTTTATTCGCTGGTCACGTTGTTGAGCTGTCTGTCTGCCGTTATTGTGTCGGTGTATGTGGCTCGTATGGTTTTTTAGTGTCTAGCTCTGTTCGATGGCAAGTTCGGCTATCAGCATCCGGGGCACGCATGAATACATCCCTGTAGCTCTGCGTCGGCTTCCCGCCGACGACGGCCCCGGATGCTGATACCCGAACTTGCTGGAGCTAACCATCAAGTTGTTTGGAGATAAGAAACTCCGTGAAACGAAGCTGCGTATTCATCGCGTGGCACTGAGTCGGTGGGGTTACCCCTTTTCAAGACCGTCGAAGGCATGGATGCCGACGTCGAGCGTGCAGGGATGCATTCACAGCGTGTCTTGAAAAGGGGTAACCCCACCGGCTCCCCAGATCAGGACCTCTATTTTTTAACCTTCTGAACTAAATAAGACATTTTTATGCTGGATCCAAAACTTGTTCGTACCAATCCCGAAGCGGTGGCCGAGGCGCTAAAGAAGCGTGGTTATGAGTTGGACGTTGCGCGCCTGATGTCGTTGGAGGAGCGCCGTCGTGAGGTGCAGGTTAAGACCGAGAACCTGCAGAAGGAGCGCAATGCCAGCGCCAAATCGATTGGCCAGGCGAAGCAGCGGGGTGAGGATGTGGAGCCCCTGCTGGCCCAGGTCAGTGAGCTGAAAGAGGCCCTGGGTAAAGCCGAAGCAGAGTTGGATGAGATTCAGGCGGAGTTGGATGACCTGTTGAGTGGAATTCCCAATATTCCCGCCGATGAAGTGCCCGAAGGTAAAAGCGAAGACGATAACGTTGAGGTGCGCCGCTGGGGTTCGCCGCGCGAGTTCGGTTTTCCGATTGTCGATCACGTGGATCTGGGCGCGCGCCTGGGCGGGCTGGATTTTGATACCGCGAGCAAGCTGACCGGTGCGCGCTTCGCGTTGCTGCGCTCGGGCATTGCCCGTCTGCATCGGGCCCTGGCGCAGTTCATGTTGGATACCCACATTGAGGAGCACGGTTACGAGGAAGTGAATGTGCCCTTTATTGTGAACTCGGATTCGCTGACCGGCACCGGCCAGTTGCCCAAGTTTGAGGAAGACCTGTTCAAGTTGGATGATGAGCGGTGTTTTTACCTGATTCCCACGGCGGAAGTGCCGGTGACCAATATTCTGCGCAACGTGCTGCTCGACGGAGCGGACCAGTTGCCCATGAAGTTTGTTAGCCACACGCCCTGTTTCCGCAGTGAAGCCGGCTCGCACGGGAAAGACACTCGCGGCCTGATCCGTCAGCACCAGTTTGAAAAGGTGGAGCTGGTGCAGTTTGTCCGCCCGGAAGAGTCGGATGAGACTCTGGAAAAATTGACCGGCCACGCCGAAGCAATTCTGCAGAAGCTGGGTCTGCCTTACCGCACTGTCATCTTGTGCGGCGGCGATATTGGTTTCTCGGCGGCGAAAACTTACGATATTGAGGTGTGGGTGCCGTCCCAGGAGCGCTACCGGGAGATTTCATCCTGCAGTAATTTCCGGGATTTCCAGGCGCGCCGCATGAAGGCCCGCTATCGCAACCCGGAAACCGGCAAGCCGGAGCTGCTGCATACGCTGAACGGTTCCGGCCTGGCGATTGGTCGCACGCTATTGGCGGTGCTGGAAAACTACCAGCAGGAAGATGGCAGCATCACCATTCCGGAAGTCTTGCAGCCCTACATGGGTGGACTGAAAAGCCTGGGCGTAAACACCCCGGTTTAAACCGGAGTGTCTTGTAGGTCGGATTAGCGCAAAGCGCGTAATCCGACAGTTGGCCTCTGGAGTTTCGGTAACGGCGGATGCGCGGCAAGACCGCTTATCCGCCCTACGAATAGCACGGCAGTTGGCGTAGGGCGGATAAGGGCGCAGCCCGCATCCGCCGTTACCTCACTCGACTTCGCTCCACCCTCGGTGATACCCCATGGATTATTTCCCCGTCTTTCTGGATTTGAAAAACCGCCGCTGCCTTCTGGTCGGCGGCGGCGACATTGCCACCCGCAAAGGCCGATTGTTGGCCCGTGCCGGGGCGCGGCTGTGTATTGTGGCCCCCGAGATTTCCGATGAGCTCAAACACCTGGCCGAGCAGGGCGGTGGTGAATTGCATTACCGGGAGTACGAATCCACCGATCTGAACGATGTGGTGCTGGTCTGTTCTGCGACGGATGACAACGAACTTAACGCGCGTATCTCGGAAGAGTCCCAGGCCCGCTATCTGCCCACCAACGTGGTGGACAGCCCCAAGCTCTGCAGTTTTATCACCCCGGCGATTGTCGATCGTTCGCCCCTGGTGATCGCCATTTCCAGCGGCGGTGAGGCGCCTGTGTTGGCGCGGATGGTTCGGGCCAAGCTGGAAACCCTGATTCCCAAAAGCTACGGTCGCCTTGCCCAGTTGGCCAGCCGCTGGCGGGAGCGGGTGAAGCAGTCGTTCAGTGAGGAAAACCGGCGCCGGTTCTGGGAGAAAGTCTTGCAGGGCCCGATTGCCGAGCTGGTTTTCAGTGGTCAGGACGAGCAGGCGGAGAAAGCCATTGCCGAGGATCTGGCCAATCCGGACTATGTCGATACCCAGGGCGAGGTGTATCTGGTGGGCGGTGGTCCCGGTGATCCGGAGTTGCTGACCCTGAAAGCCCTGCGCCTGATGCAGCAGGCTGATGTGGTGCTCTATGACCGGCTGGTGTCACCAGAGGTGATGGAGCTGGTCCGTCGGGACGCGGACCGGATTTATGTCGGCAAGCGGCGCAGTGATCATCACATGCCGCAGGAAAACATCAACGAACTGTTGCTCAAGCTCGCCCAGGAGGGCAAGCGGGTGCTGCGCCTGAAGGGAGGCGACCCGTTCATCTTTGGTCGTGGTGGCGAAGAGATTGATCTGCTGGCCGCGCACCAGATTCCCTTTCAGGTGGTGCCGGGCATTACCGCCGCCTCGGGCTGCGCGGCCTATGCCGGTATTCCGCTCACCCATCGCGATCACTCCCAATCGGTGCGCTTTATCACCGGTCACCTGAAAACCGACAATCCGAACCTGACCTGGCCCGAGCTGGCGTTGCCGGGACAGACGCTGGTGTTCTATATGAGCCTGGTGGGGCTGGAGGAAATCTGTCAGGTTCTGATTCGCCATGGCCGGTCACCCCAGACGCCGGTGGCACTGGTGGAGAAGGGCACGACCCAGGATCAGCGGGTACTGATCGGGACCCTGGAAACCATGCCCCAGCGGGTGGCCGAGAGCGATGTGCACGGTCCGACGCTGCTGATTGTGGGTGAGGTGGTGCAGTTACATCACGAGCTGAGCTGGTTTTCTCCAGAGCGGTCCGGCAGTCAATAAATTGACAGCGGCGAGACTTTGATTACAAAATAACGAACTTCCAGTCAAGATTTCGGGTCCAAGACCGATATGAGAGGTAAGCGCCGTCGTTTTGACGGTCCGAACTGAATCGGAGGTCACCATGACCTACATAGGCCCAACCAGCACCTTGCCACCGTCGGCCCGCACCAAGATCAACACCACGCGGGCCAAAGACGAAACCATGCCGGTGAGCGAGCAGGTGCTGGATACCACACCCGTGGCGCCCATTCGTGAGCGCCGTCGAGGTGATCGCCGCCGCCGGGATATCAAGCCCCTGGTGGATATGCGCTCCGGTGACCGGCGCCGTCGGCGCAAAATCGATATCGAGGTGTGACGCTTACCCCCTCGGGTGACCGCACCGCTGCTCGCGGGCCTTAACGCTCGCGGGCGCCCCTCCGAATGTGGTTAAATCTCCCCTGATCTTTCGATTGACCCGGGGACGGAATGACCCACTCCAATGGCATCACTGATGCCCGCCTGCAATTACCTTTCTGGCTCTGGCCGCTTGCGGTGATCATCGGCTGGCTGATTGCCGCCGCGTCACTGAGCTACGCGCCGGGCGGCCGACTTAACGTGCTCTGGCTCTGGTGGCTGTGGGCCGGAATTCCCCTCCTGGGCACCCTGGTGGCCGCCGGAGCCGCCGCCTTTGGGCGCGACCGGCCCTGGTTGTTCCGCTGGGGCCATAAAACCCTCCACTGGTATCCCAAGCCCGGCCAGCGCTGGCAAATGCTGATCGGTCTGCAGAGCTTTTGGCTTCTGCTCGGGCTGGGCATGATCCTGGGGTTCCTGACGCTTCTCCTGTTCACCGATCTGGCCTTTGGCTGGAGTTCCACCTTGCTCGATGGCGATCAGAGCCCTCTGCGCTTGCTGCAGTGGTTGGCGATGCCCTGGGCGTGGTTCTGGTCGGCGGCGGTGCCGGACGCCTCTTTGTTGGACGCGACGCGCTATGTGCGAATTGACCCCCGGGCGTCGGGCACCGAGCGGGCAGGGGACTGGTGGCCGTTTCTGATGGCCAGCCTGCTGTTTTACAACCTGGTGCCGCGGGCACTGCTCGCTGTGGTCGGAGTGATCCGCCTGCGTCAACTGAAAGCTCAATCTCCCGGGCCCGCCATCCGCGGGACCAGCCAGGGTGGCGGTGCAAGGCTGGCCCCGGTGGCCGCCTCGCCTCTGAGTGCCTGGGATGGCGCCCTGGTGATCAACTGGGAACGGCACCAACAGGGTCAACCGACCCTGGGGGGCGAACTCTGGTCCGACGACGAACTTCAGTTGGAGGCCCTGTTGGCCAAACAACCTTCCGCTGTGTTGTGGCAAGTGCCCGCCAATCGCTCCCCCTTGGGAGAGCTGGCCGACCTGGTCGCACAAGTAAGAAATGCCGGCGTGGCTCGACAGGGACTTCGGGCCATGGTGGATGCCCAGACCCAACCCGAGCGGCACCTGGCCAGTTGGCGTCAGTTCGCCGGTGAGCATCAGCTGCAATGGGTGACCGAATGAGCCGATCCGGATCGTCACACCCGACGCCCAGGCTGTGCGTGGTGGGCCACCCCAATCGGGGCAAGTCCTCGATCGTCTCGACTTTGACCGAGAACGACAGCGTGCGGATCAGCCCGGCTTCCGGTACCACGCGCCGGGCGGACCGGTTCGAGTTCTCGCTGGATGGCCGGGTGTTACTGACCTTGATCGATACGCCGGGTTTTCAGCGGGCGCGTCAGGTACAGGCCTGGCTGGAGCGTGAACCGGTCAGCCCCGGCGCACGGCCAGACCGGGTGCGCGCCTTCCTGGCGGAACCGGGACACACGGAGCGCTTTCCCGATGAAGTCGCTCTGCTCCGGCCGATCATGGAAGGTGCGGGTATTCTCTATGTGGTGGATGGTGCCCAGGCGCCCTCGCCGATGGACGAAGCGGAAATGGAAATCCTGCGCTGGACCGGACAGCCCAGGCTGGCGGTGATCAACCCCATGGCGCCCCAGTCGCAAACCGAGACCTGGCAGCGAACCCTTGGCCAATTTTTTCAATGGGTGCGGGTCTTCAACCCGCTTACCGCTACGCTGCCGGCTCGCCAGGCGTTGCTACGCGCCGTGGGGGAACTGACCCCGGAATGGTCTGCCCCGATACAGGGGCTCATTCAGGGGCTGGCCGCGCGCGATCAACAGCGCCTGACAGATGTCAGCGACGCCCTGGCCGCCTACTGGGCGGAGCAGCTAGTGGAGCGCCAGCCGGTACAGGTACCCGGCGCCATCGGTCGTCAGCGGGCCGAAGAACAGTTGCGTCGCGCGCTGGATGAGCGCGAAACCGATTTTTTCCGTCATCTGCGTGAAGCCTGGGGCCATCGCACCAGCGAACTGGAGCGGGACAGCGGTTGGGAGCTGGACGCGGATCAGTTGATGAATACGGAAACCTGGTATCTCTGGGGCCTCAAGCAGCGGGATCTGCTCTGGGTCAGCGGCAGTGCGGGCGCGGCGACCGGCTTGGCGGTGGACGCTGGTCTGGGCGGTGCCTCGCTGTTGACCGGTGCGATTTCCGGTGGTGTCATCGGTTCGGTAGGCGGTTGGTTGGCCAGCCGGGAGTTGCCGGGCAAGCGTTTGGGCTGGCTGCCGCTGGCCCGTCAAAAGCAGGTGATGGGGCCGGTAAAGCACCCCAATTTCCCGCTGGTGGTGATGGCGCGGGCGCTGACCTTCACCCGCCAGTTGTGGTTGAAACCGCACGCGGAGCGCAGTGCGGTGGTGTTGCGTTCTGAGGCGGGTACCTGGCCAAGAGAGGAGCAGGTGCAACTGTTGGGTTGGGCAAAACGACTTCAGCAGGGGCGTTGGCAGGCCAAACATCAGGATGCTCTGGTTCGTTGGGTGGAGCATCAGTTACGGGTTTCCTTGGACGAGGCGTTTTCGCGGGAAGAAAAAACCAGTTGGGTTTGACTTTGTATTTCGAGCGTAGCGCTTCGAATTGAGTGCTGCGGCTGGGTCACCCCTTGCGAGACACGCCGTGAATACATCCCTGTAGGCTCATCACCCGCCGTCCAGGCGGGTGACGGTCTCGCAAGGGGTTACCCAGCCTCCGCAGTGCCAACGTAACGTTTCGGGAAATAGAACCTACGCCAAGATTTGGATGTGGCACTGAGGGTCGGGAAGGGGGATACCTTTTCAAGACCGTAAGCGGAGGGACTCCGCGCGTCGAGCCCCCAGGGATGGGTTTACGGCGTGTCTTGAAAAGGTATCCCCCTTCCCGAACCGGTCGTGACGCTGCGATTGATTAAATGTTGACTAATGTTTCGAGAACGAAAACCGACAGGAGCAATGACAAAAATGAGCCAATACGATTACGATTTGCTGGTGATCGGCGCGGGGTCCGGTGGGGTTCGGGCCAGTCGGTTTGCGGCGCAGTTTGGGGCGAGAGTGGGCATTATCGAAGAACGCTACCTTGGTGGTACCTGCGTCAATGTCGGTTGCGTGCCCAAAAAACTGTTTGTGTTTGCTTCCCACTACCGAGAAACCTTTCACGCCGCCCCCGGTTATGGCTGGCACGCTGGGGCCATCAAGTTTGATTGGCAGGAACTGCGTGCAAACAAAGATCGCGAAATCGAACGGCTCAATCAGGTGTACGACAAACTGCTCAACACCGCTGGGGTAGAAATCATCAACGGCACCGGTAGCTTGGTTGACGGGCACACCGTCGCCGTAGGCGACAATACCTACACCGCCGAACGCATCCTGATTGCTGTGGGCGGTTGGCCCTGGATGCCGGAAGTGCCAGGTGTCGAGCACGCCATTAGCTCCAACGAAGCGTTTTATCTGGACAGTCTTCCCGAGCGCATCGTCATCGTTGGCGGTGGTTATATCGCGGTGGAGTTTGCCGGGATTTTTAATGGCCTCGGTGTTGAAACCCACTTGTGCTATCGCGGGGAGCTGTTTCTGCGTGGTTTCGATGAGGATATGCGGACGCATCTGGCGCAGGAGCTACCCAAGAAAGGCATCCACCTGCACTTTAACACCGACATCACTCGTATTGAGAAAAACGCGGACGATGTGCTGACGGTTCATACCGATCAGGGAAATACGCTATCGGTCGGGCAGGTCATGTACGCTACCGGGCGCAAGCCGAAAACCGATGGGCTCGGGTTGGAGAACACGGCGGTGCGGTTGAGTGATGCGGGCCGTATTCAGGTGAACGAGGAATTTCAGACCGACGAGCCGTCCATCTACGCACTGGGCGACGTGACCGGGCCCGATGAACTGACGCCGGTTGCCCTGGCTCAGGGAATGGCCCTGGCCCGCAACCTGTTCGGCGGCATGAATGAGCGGGTGGACTACCGGCACATTCCCACCGCGGTGTTCAGTCAGCCGCCCATGGCAAGCTGCGGTCTGACCGAGGAAGAAGCCAGAAAGGAGTGCGTTCACGTGGATATTTACCGGGGCGCCTTCCGCCCGATGCAATATACCCTGCCGGATCTGGACGAGCGGGCGTTGGTGAAACTGATCGTCGATCGGGATACGGACCGGGTGCTGGGTTGCCACATGGTGGGGCCTGAGGCGGGTGAGATCATGCAGGGCCTGGGTGTGGCCATGACCGCCGGTGCGACCAAAGCGGACTTTGATCGCACCATCGGTATTCATCCGACCCTGGCGGAAGAGTTTGTCACCCTGCGCCAGCCGGTGGCCCGCGTCAATGAGTGACGCGGTGCCCGTCTAAACGGCGGTTAATCGAAACGCACAATCAGGTTCAGCTGACGTTCTGACAACTGCTCCATTTCCTTGTTGAGCGCTTCTGCCTCGGCGACCTCTTTCTGGGTGCGGTCGGAAATGTCGCTGATATGCTGGGTGTTCTGTTCGATATCCACGGCCGTCGCCGACTGCTCCTCGGCGGCGGAGGCAATCTGGTGTGACATCTGATCGATTTTTTCCACAGCGGCGGAAATGGTCGACAGCGCCTGCTGTACATTGTCCATTTCGCCCACGCTACGATCGACCAGACTCAGACACTGCTCCATACTCTCCCCAGCTTGCCCCGTGGCTTCACCGAGCTTCTCAATGATGTTGCGAATGTGCCCGGTGGAGTCCTGGGTACGTTGAGCCAGGGTGCGCACCTCATCGGCCACCACCGCAAACCCGCGCCCCTGCTCACCGGCGCGGGCGGCTTCGATCGCCGCGTTCAGCGCCAGCAGGTTGGTCTGTTCGGCAATACCCCGAATGACATCCACCACCTTGGCAATCTCGCCACTGTCGGCGGTCAGACGCTCCAGTACTTGCCCCAGGTTGTCCACCTGCCGAGACAGGTCCCCGATCGCGCCGCTGGCGGTATTGATGACCGTGCCGCCGCGCTGGACTTCGCCAAGGGCACTTTGGGTGGCCACGGAGGTGTCCGAGGCGCCGCTGGCCACTTCCTGCACCGCCTGGGCCATCTGTTGCATGGCCACGGCCACCCGAGTGGTTTCCCGCTGCTGTTCGTCCATACCCCGGTGGGTTTGTGCTGCCTGCGCCTGCGCCTGCGCGGCGTGGCCGTGCAACTCCCGGGCGGATTCGCCAAAGCGCCCCAGAGCAGTGCGCAGGCGCGCCCGCAGCGCCAATTGCGCAAACTCGATTTCACCCAAAGCGTCACTGCGACCGGTGTAAATATAGGCCGCGATCGGGTCGTGCATAATGGCGCGGGCTCGGCTCAGGCTTTCGCTGAGGTGCTGTACCAGTAGTGCCTGGGTAGCACCACCGATGACCGCGCTCCCCAGTAGGGCGGCAAGCGCCACGGTCGGGGTCAGCAATCCCAGCAGCCAGCTGCCCAGTAATAGCACGAGCAATGCAATGCCGCCGATCTGAACCGGTGTTCGAGTCGCATGCCACAGGCTCAACCAGCGCGGACAGGCCGGCTTGCCGGCACGCATCCGTCGATAGCTCGCCTCGGCCCGGGCAACCCGCTCCGCGTCCGGGTGAACCCGCACCGACTCGTAACCCTGTACCTGGCCGCGGTCTTTGAGGGGGGTGACGTAGGCATCCACCCAGTAGTGATCGCCGCTCTTGCACCGGTTTTTGACAATACCCATCCAGGGCCGACCGCTTTTCAGCGCGCCCCACATCACACCGAAGACTGCCTCGGGCATTTCGGGGTGGCGAATCATATTGTGCGGCTGGCCGATCAGCTCGTCCCGGGTAAAGCCCGAAATTTCCTGAAAGGTGTCATTGCAGAACTGGATGGTGCCTTTGGTGTCCGTTGATGAAACCAGTTCATCGCCGGGTTTCACCGGAATATTGCGGCCGGTTACGGGGCCGTTGTTGCGCATACAGTGTCCTCAGCGGTTACCGCGATCACTTCTAGTCGGCGTTTGTTGGCCGATGTTAGATGAAACTACCCCTTTAAGGGTAGTCCTCCTACTGGCGTTATCGACCGCACGGACGTTAAGTTGAGTGAATTCTCACGCGTTCAGGCGGCGGCCAGTGCACGGCTCTGTTGGTTGGTCACAAAGGCCGCCAGGGCATTTTGGGTATCGGAAGGCAAGTCGACAAAAGACAGGCTGACCCGGGTCTGACGCCAGGGCCGCTGACTGAGATTGAACGCGCAGACGCGCACCCGGCAGCGAACCTTGAGCCCCGGGGCGACGGTGAATTCGCACAGCGGGAGTATGTCCCGGTGGTGCAGGAACGGCCGCCAGTCGCCGGTGAGTCCGAGTCGTATACCGCCCGCGGACAGGTTGAGGATTTCTCCGCACAGGGGGGAGAGCCCGGGTACACCGAGGCGGGCGCTGATCGGGTACCAGCCGAAGACGTCGAGGCGGGGCCAACGGCGTCGGGGGCCGAGATAGAACTGTTCGGGCAAGGGCAGGGCGAGCCCACCGCTTCTCTGGGGCGTACTCCAGCCCACCACCGGGGCACTGAATTCGAACAGGCGGCCGTTTTCGTGGTAGCTGACGGTCAGTTCGTCGCCAGGTTCGAGATTGAGTGCCCGGGGGAAGAGTTCGTCGAGCCAGAGGAGTTGCCGTTGGGTGTCGAGGGCGAGGATGAGGCTTTGGTATTCGCTGCCTTGATGGCGCACGGCGAGCAGTTGCCGACGTTCGGCGAGCGGGCGCAGGTGTTTGACGCACTCGGCTTCGGGCGCAGGAGCCTGTGGCGTGGGCGCCGGCCGCTCAGCGGGTTCGTTGGCGGAGAGTTTTTGCAGCAGTGCTCGCAACAGGGCCATAGGTGACTCGTATTCCAGGTCGATAAAACGGACGGTTCTTTGCCGGTTACGAGTGAGTTTGCAATGGGTGTGCCATATTGTGCAGATCGAAATTTTGGGACTTCGCAGAGAAGGCTGCGGGAGGGTAACCCCCTTTGGGGACCGCTGTGAATACGTCCCTGTAAGCTCTGCACCGGCCATCCAGGCCGGTGACGTCCCCAAAGGGGGTTACCCTCCCTCCGCTAGTACCAACGTCAAGGGCGGTGGAGGTAGCCCGTTTCACGCACCTCAAGCATGTGTTTGCTGGGCTGGCTATTTCCCGAAACGTTATGTTTGCACAGCGGAGGGAGGGAAGGTCTCTTTGAGACCGTTACCCGCCTGGACGGCGGGTAATGAGCCCCCATGGATGGGTTCACGGCGTGTCTCAAAGAGACCTTCCCTCCCGCAGCCCTCTATGCGAAGTCCCAAAAGAGCCAGGTTTCAGTAGGAAATGCGGCAGACGGTTGCCGCTTAGAGCGGCAATTCCCTGGGGCGGCTAAAATCCGTACAATGGCGGCATTTTTCGGACCGTCGAANATNGAGAGTATTATGAGNCAGCCCGCCGTGCGCAAAGANCGCCTCGAATACAACAAACTGCAAAAGCGCCTGCGTCGTCAGGTCGGCAGTGCCATTGCCGATTACAACATGATTGAAGAGGGCGACCGGATCATGGTCTGCCTCTCCGGTGGCAAAGACTCCTACGGCATGCTCGACATCCTCATGAGCCTNCAGAAAACCGCCCCCATCCGCTTCGAACTGATCGCCGTCAACATGGATCAGAAACAGCCCGGCTTTCCCGAGCACATANTGCCCGAATACCTCGAACAGGTCGGGGTGCCNTACCATATCATNGANCGCGACACCTACAGCATCGTCAAAGACGTGATTCCCGAGGGNAAAACCACCTGTGGGCTCTGCTCGCGGNTNCGGCGCGGTACCCTGTACAGCTTCGCCAANGAGATCGGGGCGACCAAAATCGCCCTGGGTCACCACCGGGACGACATCATCGAGACCCTGTTCCTCAACATGTTCTACGGTGGCAAACTCAAGGCCATGCCGCCCAAGCTGCTCGCCGATGACAAGCGCAATGTCCTGATTCGCCCGCTCGCCTACTGCAAAGAGCAGGACCTGGCGGATTTTGCCGAGTACAAGGCGTTCCCGATCATTCCCTGCAACCTCTGTGGTTCCCAGGAGAACCTCCAGCGGCAGGTGATCAAGCAGATGCTGACCGACTGGGAAGGTCAGTACCCCGGACGCACCGAGACCATCTTTTCCGCCATCCGCAATGTGGCCCCCTCTCAGNTGGCGGATACCGCGCTGTTTGACTTCGCNGGATTGAAAGTGGANCCGGATGCTGTGGCCGANGCCGGGGANGANNCCCAGGCNGAGGCCGGCGTTCANCAGTTTATCCCGGCTCTGCAAGTNTCCTGAGTTAGCCCGGCNGGCGNCCAGCTCCTATACTCGGGGTACATCGGCCCTATNCACGGGNCTCAGGCAGAGAGGTGTCTATGAGGATTGGCGTACCCCGGGAAATCAAAACCGATGAATACCGNGTAGGGCTGACGCCCAGTGCNGTGCGGGAATTGGCGGGCCAGGGCCACAGCGTGTTGGTCGAACNGGAGGCGGGCGCTGCGGTNGGCCTGGATGATGCCTCNTACGAAGCGGCNGGGGCCACTCTGGTGGACTCGGCCTCAGCGGTATTCGCCCAGGCCGAGTTGATCGTCAAGGTCAAGGAGCCGCAGCCGGAGGAGTATCGCCAGCTCNATCCNGATCAGATTNTGTTCACCTTTCTGCACCTGGCGCCCGACCCCGAGCAGGCCGAGGGGCTGCTGGCCTCGGGCGCGTCCTGCATTGCCTACGAAACCGTCACGGACNAGGCGGGACGCCTGCCNCTGTTGACCCCCATGTCCGANGTNGCCGGGCGGCTCGCCACCCAGGCGGGCGCCCATCACCTGGAGCTGCATCAGGGCGGGCGGGGCATCCTGCTCGGAGGGGTTCCGGGNGTACCGCCGGCNGGNGTCACCATCNTCGGCGGGGGAGTGGTGGGGACTCAGGCGGCGCGCATGGCNTTGGGGCTGGGNGCGCAGGTCAGAATTCTGGACAAGTCCCTGGTGCGCCTGCGGGAGCTGGATGCGCTGTTTCACGGNCGACTGGTCTGCGAGTACGCGACNGAANACGCGCTGGAGCAGGCGCTNCCGCAGACCGATCTGCTGATCGGCGCGGTACTGGTANCCGGCGANTCGGCGCCCAAGCTGCTGTCCCGGGAGCAACTGGGGGCNTTGCCCANGGGGGCNGTATTGGTGGATGTGGCCATTGACCAGGGNGGNTGCTTCGCCACCTCCCGGCCCACNACGCACCGTCANCCCACCTTTTCGCTCGATGGCGTGGTNCANTACTGNGTTGCGAATATCCCCTCGGCGGCGGCCCGAACCGCCACNCTGGCGNTGAGTCACGCCACCTTGCCATATGTACAGGCGCTGGCGCAGAATGGCCTGGAGGCNCTGANGCGGGACCCCGGCCTNAGGGCGGGCCTGAANGTGCACNGGGGCCANATCACCCANGAGGCGGTCGCNCGGGCGNTNGGCAAACCCTGGGTAGCGTTCGGCNGCGGACCGGAGTAAGCTANCAATTGTTGAAACAAACGACATTNANNGGACAATAAGCATAAATGACGAACGAACCGTCGCTTTTCCAGGGGGTTTCTTTCCNGCTGGCGAAAATCGGCATCATCCTGGCCTTTCTGCTCGGCCTGTTGATGAGCTCGGTGCAGTTGTATCTNGANCTGGACAACCAGCGTGAGGAGCTTAACCTGNTGTTCAGTCGGGTCATGGAAGTGGCCACGCCGCCGGCGATGCGCGCCGTTCANACCCTGGATGATGACCTGTCCGCTGAAGTGGTCAATGGNCTGNTGGCCTATGACTTTGTCATCGGNGTGCGNGTCACCGATGAGTTGGGNAATACCCTGGCCGAGGGNCAGACNGCACAGAAACCCTCCCAGACNCGGTGGCTGACCTCGCTGATCAGCGACGAGACCCGGGAGCTGTATTCCGANCTGATNATCCCGGGCTANGGCCAGACCGCNTCCGGTGGTCTGGCGTTTACCGTCGATATGGANCAGGCGCTNCAGGCNTTNTATGAGCGATCGNGNCTCAACCTGATCACCGGGCTGGTTCGCAANGCGATGCTGGTGGTGTTGNTGTTNTTNGCCTTTTACTTTGTGGTGGCCAAACCCCTCGCGCGCCTGTCCCGGGAAATCAAAAGCATCAACCCGGAAGANCCCGGNGTCCGNCGNCTNACNCCNTTGCCCGGNCGNCANGATGAGCTGGCGCAACTGCTCGACAGCAGTAACCAATTGNTGAACGCNGTNGATCTGTCGCTNGCCAAGCGTCGCGCGGTNGAGNTGGCGTTGCGAAANAGCGAAGGNCATCTGCGCCAGATTATCGACAGTTTGCCNGTGATGATCGGNGCCCGGGATATTGAGGGNCGCTACCTGTTTGCCAACAAGGCGCTGGCGAGCATGGTNGGTCGCGATGTNGACACCATGCGCGGACAGGANGTNCGGGACCTGTTCCGCNATGCCGTGGATGATGTGGAACTGATTCTGCAGAACGATCAGCGGGTGATTCGTCAGGGCATTGATGTNGAAATCAATGANGAGNCCTTTNTNACNCGNGAAGGCANAAAACTCTANCTGCAGAGTCACNTCATGCCGCTCCATTACTACGATCAGACNGTNGCTCTGNTCGTGTCCGTGGACATNACCGAGCGCAAGAATGCNCAGGCAAAGATGGAGCACATGGCCCATCACGACGCCCTGACCAATCTGCCCAANCGGGTNCAANTGGTCGAGCGNCTGGATCTNGAAATCCGTCGNGCGNCCNGGCANGGNTATTGCGGTGCGGTGCTGTTTATCGATCTGGANCAGTTCAANAACATCAACGANTCACTGGGNCATCCNGTGGGCGACAAGGTNCTCAAGGANGTGGCNCAGCGNCTGGTCAGCTCGGTNCGGGANGANGANCTGGTTGCCCGNCTNAGNGGCGATGAATTTGTCGTGGTGTTGACNGTNNTGGANAAAGACCTNTCGACCGCCGCGNTGNGGGCGGGGGAAATCAGTGAAAAAATCCGGCGTATCATTTCCCGCCCCTTCCACACGGANANNCTGGATTTGCGNATCAGCTGCAGNGTCGGAGTGGTGATCTATCCGGATAAAAACAGCTCGGTGCATGAGCTGCTGCGCTTTGCCGATACCGCCATGTACCAGGTNAAAGAAAAGGGACGCGATGCGATCGAGTTTTTCAANGAGGANATGGCGGACAAGGTCAGCCGNCAGNTGGTNATGGANGGCGATCTGCATCGNGCGCTNGAGGGCAANCAGTTTGCGCTGCACTATCANCCCAAANTNGATATGGGCACNGGAACCATTGTCGGCGCCGAAGCCNTGTTGCGTTGGCANCATCCCANCAAGGGNCTGATCTCGCCGGCGGATTTCATTCCCNTTCTNGAAACNTCCGGGCTGATTCTGGANGTNGGCCAATGGGTGCTGGAAACCGCCTGTGAAACTCTGGTGCACTGGCAGGCGCAGGGCTGGTGGAAACCGGGTATGCGTCTGAGCATCAATATCAGCCCCCGGCAGTTTCGGCGCGCCGCCTTTGCCGATGACGTCCTGCGCACCTTGAAACGCTANCCGATACCCGAGAATTCNCTGGAAATGGAGGTGACCGAGGGCATTGTGATTCAGCAGGTGGACGAGGCGATTGTNACCATGCGGCGCCTGGCAGAGCAGGGGATCAGCTTCTCTCTGGATGATTTCGGGACCGGCTACTCCTCCATCAGNTACCTTAAACAGCTACCGGTGACCGTGCTNAAAATCGANCAGAGTTTTGTNCGGGATATTGTGGATGATCACAACGACCGGGTGTTGGTGGAAACCATCATTACCATGGGTCGGNTGCTGGATCTCGATGTGGTCGCCGAGGGCGTGGAACTGGAGGCCCAGTTCGATATTCTCCAGCGCTACGGCTGTCATTACTATCAAGGGTTCTATTTCAGCCCCGGCGTTACCCTGTCGGCGTTCGATNCCATGCTGGCGGAGCATACCGTNTCCGCNTGAGGGCCGNGTATCAGAACAGGCGTCCCAGNAGGNANGGNATGGCCACTTCGGTTTTGAGAATGCGGGGCCCCANGTGTACNGCCTGAACCCCCAGTTCNCNGAGNCGNCCGANCTCGTATTCATTGAACCCACCTTCCGGGCCCACCAGNAAGGTGACCGGTTCCTGCACCTGAGCNGGNCAGGCAATGGCNTCGTAGGGGTGGGCCACCATGGCNCGNCGNCCTTCGATCAACCCGGGNAGNGTGTCNTCCACAAACGGTTTGAACTGNCGATGNTANTGCACCTGNGGCATCNCCGTGTCGCACCCCTGTTCCANCCCCAGTTGCAGCTGAGTCTCCACCGCGTCCGGATGGATGCTGGGTGACTGCCAGTAGCTTTTTTCCACTCGACGGCTGTGAATCAGGTGCAGCTCTTTGACGCCGCTACCGGCGACGGTCTGCAATATNCGCTTGATCTGTTGGGGACGGGGNAGGGCNAGAACCAGGGTCAANNGCAGAGGTTCCGGAGGCGGGCGATTCAGCGTCAGGGATAACCGGATTCGTTNCCGGCTCAGTTCGGTCACCTCGCCAGTACCCCAGTCGCCGTTCAGCCGGCCAACGGTCAGGCNNTCACCNAGCTGGGGTTTGAGNACCTNAAGAATATGGTCGAGTCGGCGCTTATCCGACAGGTCGGCCACCGTGGGACTGAGCANGTCGCTGTCGGNAAGCAGCAGTAAGTTCATTGGGGGTGACCGGTTGCGGGCGTTGAATCGACAAAATGGCGTCCCCGCCAGGACTCGAACCTGGAGCTTCCGCTTAGGAGGCGGAGGATTTATCCTGTTAATCGACGGGGACATCNGCTGCCGCGCTNGCCCGGGGGCGCCGACAGGGGCGGCAACTATACTAAAAAGCCTTACNCNGGCACAAGCCGNCGTAAGNGGCGATCANGCCTTGACCAGGGTCTGGGAGCCGCCCTGNGGNCCGGAGCGNCCTTGGGCGTTGTACAGCGAGGGACCGTCGTTACTTTGNCCTCTNAGCAGNTCCAGNAGCGTGCCCACNGTCTGCCGGGAGCGCTGAATGATTTTGCCGTTGATATCGTTGAGTGCCCGACAGGCCTCAAANTGCTCGGCGAGCTCTTGCCATTGTGGGGNNTGTNCGCGGGTGTCCGGGCGCTGGTGCAACCACTGCTGCCAGCCTTCGTGGTTGTGGGNNAGCNTGGNNGCATCCAGCCAGCTTTGGCGTTGCAGGGCGTGCTCNCCGAGTGCGGCCATGAGCCGGTTTTTGGCGTCGATGAGCGGGGGAAGGGCGTCCANATCGCGCNGCTCCAGCGCTTCGCGCTCTTGCAACAGCACCTGNCTGAGCTCTTCAATGGCTTGGGCGTCGTGTGCCAGCATCTGGCTGACGGATTCGGCTGAGGGAGTCATNTTGGCCTCGGTCATGGCGGATCATCGAAAATCGAANGCTGCTTGGCCCNGGCGGTGTTGGGGGCCCGCCGGGCCAGCGGGGGGTTATCCCAGCAGGTCGTCCTGATTGAGCATATTCTGGGCGATGCGTTCGGNGTCGATTTCAAATCGACCCTCGGCAATGGCCTGTTTCAGANTNGCGACGCGCTCGACGTCGACATCCGGCAGTTGCGCCAGGTTCTCTTCCAGGCGGTTCATGCTCTGTGCCTCCGCACTGAGTTCAACACTGTCNCGGCTCGCCGGACGCGGGNTGCTGCCAGCGGCTCCGGATTGNGGACCGGATTCTCGGGGTGCCACGGTGCTGGGGCGGTTGTTGCCGCCGTTATTGCCGGGCTTGATACCGTTGTTTGAGTCAATAACCATATTTTGTTCCCCAACAAAATGTTCGATGATGCCGGCCGAAAGACCGNGAGCCAGCCAAAATGCGGGCTTCTGACCATACTATCGGCCGGCATCCTTATAACTTTAATANTCTTTGTGTATAAATGTGACCCATTTCGCGTTATAAAATCACGTCGACCNTCCCGGGTCCGGTGATTCGCCCTCTGACGATACGTTCAGAGCGGTCGTTCCGCACCCGGATCTGCTCTCCCACCCGCCCGGAACTCAGGGCGGTGCCCGTGGTATCAACGCTGATGGTGCCCATCCGGGCGTGCAGGCGCACCTGGTCGCCCCGTTCGACGACGGTTGGCTCGATCAGTAACCCCAGCCGGACCGGCTCGCCGGCCTTCAGCGGGCGGCGCAACTCCTTTCCCANAGCCGACGTTNCATCAACGACAAAACCTTGACGCAATTGGCCNGTGTCTCGCAATGCCATGGTCATATCGTCCTGGGCGATCCGGTGNCCTCGNCCCAGACTCCGGCTGGCGACGGCGACCTCNCGGTATACCGCCACCTGCGCCGGGACGTACAGCGCCCAGGCGGTGGGGCCGGGNCAGCGGGTGTGCACTGTCAGATTTCCGCCGCTGCGCTCCTCATCGCTNACCGNCAGCGCCAGAGGGGCCTCGCAGGCTTTCAGNCGGAGGCGGCTGTCGAGCCGGCCCACGGTAATCTTGGTCCGCTNTACTGACGGAACTCGGTAGTGTGCCTCCAGGAACTGNCGCACGTCGGCCCTGAGCTCGCNCAAATCCTGGTATGNCGCGCTCTCCGGNNTGGCCTGGGCCAGCGCGGCGAGCAGAACCANCAGCAATGCGCCCGCCAGTCGCCCGCACAACGNCCCGACTCCCCGGGGGGAGCATTGGCTCNGGCTCTGAAAAAGGCGACAGGGACCCATCTTTTGTCCTATTCTTTGTGCATGACGGTAAAGGTTAAAGCGTGACGGTTTTCAGCCGCTAACGGAACTATCGGCACTAATGAAGCAAGGAGCGTGCCGTCGGGCGGAATGCTCGCGGGGAGCGCCGGGGCATCCGCAGTATGGGGTGTGGGCGTATTCTCNCNNNCAGTGGNTTAATGAACGTTNAATGAAATCAGAGGTAGAAGGGGCATCCATGGCCGGAGTATTGGATAACGTGAACCAGAGAACGCGTCTGGTGGGTGAAAACCGGCTGGAGCTGCTATTGTTCCGCTTGGGGGGACGGCAGCTGTATGGCATCAACGTGTTCAAGGTGAAAGAGGTGTTACCCTGCCCGCCGCTGAATGCCATTCCCGGGCGGAACCCGGTGGTACGTGGGGTCGCTCATATCCGCGGCGGTACCCTGTCGATCATGGATATGAATCAGGCCATGGGCAAAGNGCCACTGGAAGACATACGGTCGAGNTTTGTCATCATTACCGANTATAACCGCACGGCCCAGGGGTTCCTGGTGCGTGGGGTAGACCGGATCGTCAATATGAACTGGAGCGATATCCATCCGCCACCGCGGGGAGCCGGCAAAGCCCATTACCTGACGGCGGTTACCGAGGTCGATGGCGAGCTGGTGGAGATCGTGGATGTCGAAAAAATTCTGGCGGAAGCGGCTCCGGTCAATGAGCAGATCAGTGAAGGTGTCATTGAAGACGGCATCAGCGAGCGGGTNGTCCAGAAGCATGTCCTGATCGTGGATGACTCGGTCATTGCCCGCAAGCANGTGCAGCGGGTGATGCAGTCCATCGGGATTCAGACAACCCTGAAAAAAGACGGGCGCGAAGCGCTGGACTANCTGCTGGATATGGTCGCTCAAGGTAAGAACCCGGATGAGGCGNTGGTGATGATCATCTCGGATATCGAAATGCCGGAGATGGANGGCTATACCTTCACCGCCGAGGTGCGNAATCACCCGGATTTGAAGGGNCTGCACATTTTGCTGCACACTTCGCTCAGTGGNGTTTTNAATCAGGCAATGGTCAAGAAAGTGGGGGCGGANGCCTTNCTGGCCAAGTTCAGTCCGGATGAGCTGGCGCGNCAGGTCAATGACCGGGTCAGAGCCATNACGGGCGAAGATCTGCTNGANCAGAGCGAATGAGGGGTGGCTCAGGCNNCCGTGGGAGCATACTTTTGAGCGGTAAGTATTGATGAGTAATGCGGCGGGAAAACGCGANAATTTTGATCAGGCGGANTTTGATCACTTTCGTCAGTTTCTGCAGGANGCCTGCGGCATTGCGCTGGGGGACAATAAACAGTACCTGGTNTCCAATCGCATCCGGCGCCTGCTGGAAGAGTATCAANTGTCCTCGTTCAGTGACNTGGTCNGNGCGCTCAAGCAGAANACNAACCGTCGNNTGAAAGAGCNGGTCATTGATGTCATGACCACCAACGAAACNTTCTGGTTTCGTGACATNTANCCCTTCGAGTATCTGCGNAACACCCTGCTGCCGTCCTGGATGCAGACCGAACACCGCATGGCCGGGCCGATCCGCATCTGGTCTGCCGCCTGTTCCTCGGGCCAGGAACCCTANTCAATCAGCATGATGGTGGAGGANTTCCGGCGTCAGCGGATGGGCGCNCTGGCCCGNCCGGTACANNTNGTNGNNACNGANCTGTCATCCATNGTGCTGGANCAGGCCAAGCGGGGCGAATACGATCGCCTGTCGGTGGTGCGNGGNCTGTCGACNGAGCGGCTGGAGCGTTATTTTGACAACCCNCGGGAGAANGTCTGGCGGGTGAAGCCGCTGGTGCGGGATCGAATNGANTTCAANGCCTGGAACCTGTTGGATTCCTACGCGGGCTTGGGCAAATTTGATATCGTNTTTTGCCGCAANGTTCTGATCTATTTTAACGCTGACCTCAAGCGTCGGATTCTGGAAAAAATCCACGGCTCGCTCAAGCCGGGCGGTATTCTTTTTCTGGGTTCNTCCGAAGGCTTGGCGGGAGCGTCCCATCTGTTCGAAATGGTCCGGTGTGACCCCGGTATTCTCTATCGCGCCAAATAGCGAATGACCCGAGAAAGGATGAGAGAGGAGAAACGCCGTGTACAAACTGGCTTTTTTCGTTCCCGAAAGCCATCTTGAAACCGTCAAAGCCGCCGTCTTTGCCACCGGGGCCGGGCGTATCGGTGATTACGACAGCTGTTGCTGGCAGAGTCTGGGGCAGGGACAGTTTCGACCNCTGGCGGGCAGTCAACCGTTTCTCGGGNGTCAGGGCGAGGTCGAGCGCGTATCCGAGTATCGCGTNGANCTGGTGTGCGCCGACGATCTGATCCGCCCNGCCATTTCGGCCCTGAAGGCGGCCCATCCCTACGAAGAACCGGCGTACGANGTCTGGCAGCTGGCCGAACTGTGANNCCCGNGNTTTCCGGTTTCAGCAAGGATNCAAAGTGATACAAGGCGGTGGTTGCGGCGTATAGCTCTACCCAATGTTTATCCCCCAAAGGAAAAAGGAGTACTNGTCATGAACAACCTGTTCCCCCGTTTGATTCGATGGACGCTTGCCGGCAGCCTGCTTTCGGTCTGCCTGAGCGCCCAGGCCGAGCTGCAGACCCGTGAAATTGATTATCAGGTCGATGGTGAGACATTCACCGGCTACCTGGCGTATGACGATGCGNATAGCGGAACCCGACCGGGTGTATTGATCGTGCATGAATGGTGGGGGCACGGCGAGTATGTCCGNCAGCGCGCCGAGATGCTGGCCAANCTCGGTTATGCCGCCTTCGCGCTGGATATGTATGGCTCGGATAAATACGCGGAACATCCCAGCCAGGCGAATGAGTTCATGCAGGCNGTGATGAGCGATAAAGAGGCGGCCAAAGNGCGCTTCACCGAGGCGCTCTCGGTGTTGCGTGAGCAGTCCATGGTGGCGCCGGATGATATCGCCGCGCTGGGCTATTGNTTTGGNGGCGCCGTGGTGTTGAACATGGCCCGCGCCGGNGTGGANCTGGACGGGGTGGTGAGTTATCACGGNATGTTGGCCGCAGAGTCACCGGCGCAGCCGGGAGATGTGAAGGCCGCCGTCAGGGTGTTCAACGGCGAGGCGGACCCGATGGTGCCCGCCCANCAGGTAGCGGACTTTGAGGAGGAAATGCGTCAGGCCGACGTGGACTACGAACTGGTGAACTACGCCGGTGCCCAACATGGTTTTACCAACCCGGAGGCGACCGAGNTGGNGCGTCANTTCGAGCTCCCGCTGAGCTATGACGCCAGTGCCGATGCGGATTCTTGGCACAAGACGCAACANTTCCTTGAGGACCTGTTCCGCTAGCGGGTTGNCGGTGTTNNGCCACTTCGGCAAGCAATGTCGGGGTGGCGGNGCAAAAGTGCGGGACATCGGTTGCAAGTCCCTGGCCGGGCACCGATAATCACTGTAGATAACACTAAATCAAGCCCGGCACCGCGGTTCACAGGAAGACGGAGCGGGCCCTGAAATGGAGTACAGTGATTATGACCNTAGATTATGACCGTACCGTCGTGTCGGTTCTGGATGAGGCTCTGCGGCAGTACGAACGCAGCGATTCGTTCACCTGTCTCGGCCATACGCTGACNTACGGCGATCTGGACCGTCTCTCCGGCCAATTTGCGGCCTATCTACAGCAGCACACGGACCTGCAGCCGGGCGACCGCATTGCCATCCAGCTTCCCAACATTCTCCAGTACCCGGTGGCACTCNTGGGCGCGCTACGCGCGGGGCTGGTGGTGGTCAACACCAACCCACTGTACACCGCCCGGGAAGTCAAACATCAGTTGCAGGACTCCGGCGCACGGGCGCTGGTGGTGNTGGCCAACATCGCGGACAAAGCNGCCTCGATTGTGGCTGACACCGAGGTCGAGCAGGTGATCGTNACTGAGCTGGCGGACCTCCATCCACCCGTGAAACGGGTGCTGCTCAACACCGTNATCAAGTACATCAAACGCATGGTGCCGAGCTTTCACTTCCCCCNTCAGGTTGAGTTCCGCCAGGCGCTCGGGCTTGCTCAGGGTGCCTATCGCAAAGTCGAGCAGTCTCCGGACGATGTCGCCGTGCTCCAGTACACCGGCGGCACAACCGGCGTTGCCAAAGGCGCCATGCTGACGCACCGCAACCTGGTTGCNAATATGCTTCAGGTGAACAAGCACATGGANGGGGAGTTCCGGGTCAATCAGGAATACTATATTGCCCCGTTGCCGCTCTACCATATCTATGCGTTTACGCTGCATATCACCTCGGCGCTGTCCNTGGGCAATCACAACCTGCTCATTCCCAACCCCCGGGATATCAAAGGNTTTGTCAAAACCCTCAAAGNCAANCCNTTTACCTGCTTTGTCGGGTTGAACACCCTGTTCAANGCCCTNTGCCGGGATCCGGATTTCGTCAANCTGGACTTCAGCCATTTGCGNCTGACNGCNTCNGGTGGCATGGCGCTGACGGCCGCTGCCGCACGGCGCTGGAAAGAAGTCACCGGTGTCGGCATTTTTGAAGGCTACGGCCTGACCGAAACCTCNCCGGTGGTTTCCATCAATCCGCCGGGTGCGATCCAGCAGGGCACTGTNGGGCTNCCCATGCCGGACACNGAGTGCAAGGTNATNGACGAAGANGGNCAGTCGCTNCCCAACGGTGAGCCCGGTGAGCTGTGNGTGCNTGGCCCCCAGGTCATGAAGGGCTATTGGAATCGACCCGATGAAANCCGNCAGGTACTCGATGAGGANGGCTGGTTCANAACCGGCGATATGGCGGTCATTCAGGAGGATGGCTACATCCGGATTGTCGATCGCAAGAAGGATATGATNAATGTGTCCGGGTTCAAGGTCTTCCCGAANGAAGTGGAGGATGTGCTCTGCACCCANCCGGACATTGTCGAGGCGGCGGTCGTGGGTGTNCCCGACGAGGAAAGNGGTGAGCTGGTCAAAGCCTATATCGTCNCCAACCGGGACATGACCGTGAAAGAAGTCCGGGAATTTGCCAAGAAAAATCTGACCCCTTACAAAGTGCCGCACGATGTCGAGTTCCGGGACGAGTTGCCCAAATCCAACGTGGGCAAAGTGCTGCGGCGNGAGTTGCGGGACGAGGAACCAGCGAAAACCGGCCGTGCGTGACATCAGCTAGAGAGTGTTCATGAAAAGAGCCCTGATTCTCTCTGGAGGTGGCGCGCGTGCCGCTTACCAGGTGGGTGTTTTACAGGCGCTGGCCAATATTCTGCCNGCNGACACCGTCAATCCGTTTCCGATCATTTGCGGCACNTCCGCCGGGGCGATCAATGCGCTGGCGCTGGCGTGNCACCCGGGCAATTTTCGCGAATCAGTCCAGTCGCTGGCGGGCATCTGGCAGCGGTTGACCCCCGGCCAGGTCTATCGCCACGGCTGGAGTGATCTGGCCCGCGGGCTGGGTCTGCTCGGTTTTTCCCTGTTCAACGAAGGGGTGGGGCGNACGCGGCCTCTGTCGATGCTGGATAACGGTCCCTTGTGGCATCTGTTGGGTACGTCGGTACGTTTTGAAAATCTCGATGCCGCCATTGCCAGCGGTAAGCTGCATGCAGTGGCGGTCAACGCCATGGGTTACAGCTCGGGGCAGTCGGTCAGTTTCTTTCAGGGGGCGCCCGAGCTGGAGGGCTGGAATCGCCATCGTAGAGTCGGTATGCCGACCCGACTGAAACTGGAGCACTTGTTGGCCTCGTCGGCCATTCCGACCATTTTCCCGGCGGTTCGCATCAATCGGGAATATTTCGGTGACGGTGCGCTTCGCCAGTTGGCACCCATCAGCCCGGCGCTACACCTCGGGGCGGAATCCCTGTTTATTGTCGGGGTCAGTGGCAATCGTGAAGCCCGCAAGCCGGTGCATCGGCGTACCGTACGGCACTCGCCGTCCATGGCCCAGATTGTCGGGCAGCTTTTCAACAGCGCTTTCATCGATGCACTGGAAGGAGACCTGGAGCATCTGGAACGCATCAATGAACTGGTTGGAATGATTCCCGAAGACAAGCTCGCCGCCGCCGATTTACCGCTGCGCGCGGTGGATAACCGGATCATTTCCCCCTCCCGGGAGCTGGATAATATCGCCGGGCGCAAGGTGCGGAACCTGCCCAAGAGCCTGCGTTTTTTCCTGCGTGCCATCGGTGCGACCGCCAAGGGAGGCGGTGCGACAGCGGCCAGTTATCTGTTGTTTCACCAGTCTTTCATCGGCGAATTGATGGAACTCGGTTACCAGGACACCATGTGGGAAGCCGATCGACTCAAGCCGTTTTTTGGAGTCACAAGCGGGTAACCCGGGAGGCTCCGTCGATGTTCATGCAACAGCGAAAATTCGGGCACCGTTGGTTCGCACTACTGTTGCCTGCTTTGGTATCAGTAACAGGCTTTGCCCTGGCGGCGGACGATAAACCTCAAGCGGGTAAGGTCGGGGCGTTGNCATCCTCGGGGAAAGAACTGGAGTTTTCCGACTGTGCCCTCACGGCCAACGAACGACTTCGCCATGTGCAGTGCGCCCGTTTGAGCGTTCCGGAGAATTATGAGCAGCAGGGGCCGGACGATGTCTGGATCGATCTGCTGATCGTGCGTCTTCCGGCCACTGCCGCTCAGGTCCAGGATGATCCGGTTCTGGCGATTGCCGGCGGCCCCGGTCAGGCGGCCAGTCGCAGTTTTCTTCGTCTGGATCGGGCCTTTGCCCAACTGGCCCGGCGGCGTGATATCTATCTGGTGGATCAACGCGGCACGGGACAATCGAACCCGCAGCCTTGTGCGGTGGATGATGCTGCCATGCCATTGGCCGACCCGGACCCCGCGCAATTGTCCTCTCTGGCAAGGGCCTGTTTGCAGGATTTCAACGGCGACCCGCGNNACTATACAACCGAGGTGGCNGTNCGGGATCTGGAGCNGGTGCGTCAGGCNCTCGGGGTGTCNCGCTGGAACCTGTACGGCGTNTCCTATGGCACNCGGGTAGCGCANACCTACATGCGCCGCTATCCGGANGCTGTCCGNACGNCCGTTCTGGACGGTGTGCTGCCCGCCGATGTCAGTCTCGGNCCNCAAATAGCCNTTCACAGCCAGGCCGCCCTGGATGCNCTGATTCGTCANTGCGANCANNCATCNCCCTGTCGGGAGCGGTTTCCCNAACTGNAACGGGACATNACNNAACTGCTGGATCGNCTTGANNCGGAGCCGGTNGAGGTTCGCTATGAATCCCTTCGCGATGGAAGCTGGCAAACGTTGAGNTTCACCCGCGCCCACNTGGTCAACGTGATTCGCATGGCGCTGTATAACAGCGATGTGCTNTCGGTGNTGCCGCCGATGATTGACTCNGCGGCTCGGGACAACAATCTGGTCGCTCTGGCGCGGCTCGCGCAGCGGCTCGATATCAGTGACGATATNGCACTGGGNATGCACAANAGTGTGGTCTGTACCGAGGACGCGCCCTTTTATCCNCAGNTCGATGCNGAGGANGGCGAGGGCACCTATATGGGGCCGGGCTTTCTGGCGGGGCTGAAAGCCATGTGCGAACCCTGGCCTCGCGGAGAGATNGGCGAGCAATTCAAAGCGCCCCTGAAATCGGACATTCCCACCTTGTTGCTCAGCGGTGGGNGGGATCCGATTACGCCACCGGNCTACGGNGATCAGCTCATGNAGACCCTGNGCAATGCGCGCCACCTGGTGGTGCCGGAGCGGGGNCACCAGGTCGGNTTNCTGGGGTGTGTGCCGGATATCATCGCGCGCTTTGTCATCTCGGCGGANCCGGNNTCATTGTCGGCCGACTGTCTGGACAGAGTGCAGNCGGTTCCCCTGTTTCTGGACCGAAACGGACCATCACCCTGAGGCGGCNNTGACGTGATTCACACCNAGGCATTAGTAAAATCCTTTCANNCCAGGGGCCGCAAGAAGACNCNGGTCCAGGCNCTGGTGNATGTCAGNTTTGACGCGCNGGATGGGGAAATCACCGGTCTGCTCGGCCCNAACGGTGCCGGTAAATCCACNACCNTGAGAATTCTGGCCGGGCTGGTCAAACCNGACCGCGGCCTGGCCAGNGTGGANGGTCATGANGTNGTGAAAGCGCCCCTGGCNGTCCGCCGGCGGTTGGGGTTTTTGCCNCACAATGCCGGCCTGTACCCNAGNCTGACCAGTCGGGAAAACCTGGTGTACTACGGGCAGTTGTGCGGNTTGAGTGCCNAGGAGGCGCATCATCGGGCCAGTGATCTNATTGAGCGGCTTGATATGGAAGGTTTTGCCGATCGTCGGGCTGAGGGATTTTCCCAGGGACAGAGAACCCGGGTNGCGCTGGGGCGCGCCTTGATTCACAACCCGAGCACCCTCATTCTCGATGAGCCAACCAATGGNCTGGATGTCATGGCCACACGCAACCTGCGGACGATTCTCCGCCGCCTTCGGGACGAGGGCCATTGTGTGTTGATCTCCAGCCACATCATGCAGGAGGTGTCCCGTCTGTGTGATCGGGTGGCCATCATCAGTGAGGGACGCATTGCCATGACCGATACCGTGACCGGCATTCTGGAACGCACCGGGCAGAGTGATCTGGAAGATGCNTTTGTGNCCGCCATTGGNGAACAGCCCGAGGTGCAGCCATGAGGTCCTTCTGGGTCATTCTGNTGAAGGAGATCCGGGACAACCTGCGGGATCGGCGCTCCATGTTTTTCACCCTGTTATACGGCCCNCTGCTGTTACCCGCGTTGATGATCGGGCCCTTGGTATTCAACGTCAATAAATTCAGTGTCGATACGGAACAGCCACTNTCAGTGGCGGTGNTCGGGCGCGANCGNGCNCCCAACCTGATGGCNTTTCTNGCCGAGCACAACATCANTACCGANGCGACGGAAGAGGACTTCATTGAGCCACTGCGCCGTGGTGANNTGCCGCTGGTTNTGGAAATTCCGGAGGANTATGAACCGGCTNTGCGCAACGCCAGACCCGCCCCGGTGGTGATNCATTANCACAGNGGAGNTGACGACGCGACCCAGCAGCGGCGGCGACTNCGGGCGGTGCTCGATGGNTATGATNCCCGNTTGNGAAGCCTGCGGTTTCTGGCCCGGGGGATGGACGAGCAGGTCTTTGACCCGCTNCATATCAGCGAGCGGGATGTTTCCACCCANGTGCCGGGTGAGGCGTTCATGGGCTTGATCCTGCCGTTCATGTTGCTCTTCTCCATGATGATGGGCGGCTTCTATCTGGCGGTGGACACGACCGCCGGAGAGCGGGAGCGGTTATCGCTTGAGCCCTTGCTGGCTTTACCCGTCCCGCGTTGGCAACTGGTACTGGGTAAGTATGTCGCCATACTGGCGTTCGTCCTGATGTCTCTCATTCTNCCNTTGATCAGCGGCTTNGTTCTGTTCGGNNTGCTGGACGATGGAGTATTCACCAGCCGTTATGATTTTTCGGCATCGACGTTCGTNGCCGCAGCGTTTTTGCATTTGCCGGTCGCCCTGTTGATGACCGCGTTCCTGTTTGTCATTGCGGCGTTTGCCCGTTCGACCAAGGAGGCTCAGACGCAGNTGGGCATTGCCATGCTGGTGCCCATGTTGCCGTTTTTCCTNCTGCAGTTCCTGAANATTCCCGANCANAGTCTCACCATGGCGATTCCANTGCTCGGTCAGTANCANCTGATGACTCAACTGGTAAATGGGCAGTCGATTGTTCCGGTGCACTGGGTGCTTTCGAGTGCCAGCTGCGTTGNGCTGGCGGTGTTATTGATGTCGATGGCCGTGCGTCGATATCGTCACGAGTCGATTCTCCAGTAATTCANTGAAGGCGAGGNGTNTATGTCGTCCCANAAGGCTCAGAATNTTTTGATCAGTCCGGNGCTCAGCGTNCAGACGTTGAGNGACATTCTGCGCCGGGAGGGTTTCGCAGAAACCGAGGCGGCGCACCTGGCGAAGACNTTCACCGATANCAGTATTGATGGTGTCTACACCCACGGACTGAACCGCTTTCCCCGNTTTGTCGACCTGATCCGNCGCGGNCATGTCGTGCCCTCGGCGAANCCNGAGNGNACNNTGGCGGCGGGNGCTCTNGAGCAGTGGGANGGNCANCTGGGNGCNGGGATACTCAANGCCNNCACNGCNACGGANCGGGCCATGGNNNTGGCCGAATCNCACGGATTGGGCTGTGTGGGACTGGCGAANACCAACCACTGGATGCGCGGTGGTACCTATGGTTGGCAAGCCGCTGAGCGCGGGTTTGTGTTTATCGGTTGGACCAACACCATCGCCAACCTGCCGGCCTGGGGGGCTGCGGATTGTCGTTTGGGGAACAATCCGTTGGTGATGGCGGTACCTCACGAACCGGGTGCGGTTGTCCTGGATATGGCGCAATCGCAATTTTCCTACGGTGCGATGGANTTGGCNGTCGAACAGCAGCGCANGCTNTCCGTGCCNGGGGGTTACGATACCGCCGGGCACATGACTGACGANCCCCGGGCNATTCTNNAAAGTCAGCGGCCAGTGCCCGTGGGTTACTGGAAAGGCGCNGGGCTGTCGCTGATGCTGGACCTGCTCGCCACCCTGCTCAGTGGTGGCCGCTCCACGGCGGANATCAGTCAGCAGACACTGGAGTATGGTGTGTCTCAGGTTTTTATCGCCATTGATCTCAACCANCTNGGNGATCGNCCCGCTTTACGCGGCGCGGTCCAGTCGATCATCGACGATCTNCATNGCTCCCGGCNGGCAAAGCCCGACGGNGTNATCCGCTATCCGGGTGANGCGGTANTGGCTCGACGNGCGGANAANCNGCAGNGCGGCATACCGGTTGATGCNGCACTCTGGGNTTCGATTCAAGCGNTNTAGCGTGTGCTNTGNCAGANACGANAGCNGNGNCTNACGTAAAGGAAGGTAAAGGTCATCTCGGGGAGGATTTAAAAGGGGGAAATGATCCCAAGCAATAGGGGTTCACGTACATCCGTTCATTGATTTTCCGTGCTCTACGGATTTTGTTCAGGAGAACGAAACATGCCCCATTTGACCGACCCAATCCGGATTGGCGACCTACAGTTGTCCAATCGNATCATCATGGCGCCCCTGACNCGNTGTCGCGCCTCCAAAGGCCGGGTGCCCAACGATATGATGGCGGAGTACTATCGCCAGCGTGCCGGTGCGGGCATGATTNTGACCGAGGCCACCTCNGTGACGCNCATGGGCGTTGGTTACCCGAACACCCCGGGAATCTGGTCGGAAGATCAGGTAGCGGGCTGGCGCAAGGTGACACAGGCGGTGCACGCTGAGGGTGGAAAAATTCTCTTGCAGCTGTGGCACGTTGGCCGGATTTCGGACCCGGTGTATCTGGAGGGCGAATTACCGGTCGCCCCCAGTGCGATTCGTCCGGAAGGGCACGTCAGTCTGATTCGTCCGAAAAAAGAATATGTCACGCCGCGAGCGCTGACCCTGGATGAAATTCCGGAGTTGGTCGAAGCCTATCGACGCGGGGCCGAGAACGCTCGGCGTGCGGGGTTTGATGGAGTGGAAATTCACGGCGCCAATGGTTATCTGCTGGATCAGTTTCTGCAGACCAACAGTAACCAGCGCACCGATCAGTACGGGGGCTCGATCGAAAACCGTGCCCGACTGCTGCTGGAAGTGACCGATGCGGTACTGAGCGTTTGGGAGCCGGGTAGGGTCGGGGTGCATCTGGCNCCGCGCGGTGATGGCCACGACATGGGGGATGAAGACCCGGCCGCGCTGTTCGGTTATGTGGCGCNGGAGCTTGGCAAGCGCGAGTTAGCCTTTCTGTGCTCGCGGGAGCACGAAGCGGAGGACAGCCTGGGTCCGGACCTGAAAGCGCAGTTCGGCGGCGTCTACATTGCTAACGAAAACTATGAGAAGACCAGCGCCGAGCGCTGGNTGGCCGAAGGCAAAGCGGATGCCGTCGCGTTTGGCAGACTCTATATCGCCAATCCGGACCTGGCGGAACGTTTTGCTCAGGACGCTCCCCTGAACGAACCGGATCCGACAACATTTTATGCCTCGGGCCCGGAAGGCTATACCGACTATCCTTCGCTCAAGTACTCTGCAAGGAAGCCCGAGACGGTCTAGTCGGGCAGTTTTTCCCAGTCCAGAAACGCTTCGGGCTCCAGGGCCCGGGGCGTCATTCTCACTGCAAGCATCANACCATTGAACCAGTGAACCCGATTCAATCGGGCGCCTATTGAAGTGCGCGCGNGGGTACCAATCGGTTCAAAGTCTACTGTACCCTCCAGCTCCAGTGCACCGTTGACGTAAGTACGCATCGTGGTTCCATCAAAGGTGAGGGCGGCGTGGTGCCATTGATTCACCGGGTGGACTAGCGTCTCGTCAATNAGCGTCAGGGCGTCCCGCTCGGACTTCAGAAACCCGTCGAGGTACCACTGCTGTTGATCATTCAGCCGAAGNTCGACTGTGATCCGACGATCGGGGTTGTCGAGTGATTCGATGTGGAAGAAGCGNGGTTCCCAGTTCGCCGGCCANACATCTGCCGGGTTGAACCAGACCTCGATGGTAAATTGATTCTGNTCGGCCAGCGGATTGTGCTCAACCAGCAGTCGGTCTNCATCGCCATCGAAGNGAATCGCGGGGCCGTGGACGGTGTCCACNANGGTNGGATNNCCCTCAGNTCGAGCCGGCNCAGAGCCCNCCCGGTCCAGGCGATCAAGTCTCCANAGGGTGCTGTCGNTGTCATCNGGCGTTNAANGGGAAGTGCTGCANCTGGCGGCGGCACAGACTAANANNCCGAGGATCAGAGTCTTCGGTATCNGGGAAGATGGTGTCATCAGGTTGATTCTCTGGGGTTATGTTGTTGTCCCCAAAGCGTGTCACAGCGAGCGGAATNGATCAAGCGAGGGCCGGGAGGCCCTCGCTATGCTGGGAGCTCTTCGATATGAAAGTCCCTCAGGACGCCCGGCGGCGAAACAGCGGCAGGGGCTCGTCGACCGAGGCTTGATAGTACTCGGTGAAATCCTGCAGTGCATCGACCGTCGCCTGCAGGTGCTGTTCCCGATCCGCGCCGAAATCGAACGCGTTGACGCCACAGCGNCGCAGNTAACAGGCCTGNTCGGCCAGGAAATACCCAACGGCACGTAGCTCACCGGTGAATCCGAAGCGCTCGCGCAGCATCCTCGCATTGGTAAAGGCGCGACCGTCGGCAAAGGCCGGGAAGTGCACTGCGACCAGCGGGAAACGCTGCGCGTCTTCACCGAGTTGATCGGCGGTCTCGTCGGTATCGATCCATACGCCGATATCGTCACGGGCGGACAGCTTATCCTTCTGGGCAAGCCAGGCCGAGAGCGGGACAATGATCTGTCCGGCGGGTACTTCCGCCTCGGCTGCCTCGCCCTCGGGCTTGGCCATNAGGGTCCATTCGTTGTCGACGATGGCGCCGTCTTTAACTAGCTTTGGCATAGACACGCTCCTTGAAGGGGGCAATACCCAGTCGGTTGACNGTGTCGATAAAGGGCTCTTCTTCGGTCCGCTTCTCGACGTACACATCGATGATTTTCTGNACNACCGANGGCATATCCTCGGNAGTGAAAGAGGGGCCGATCACCTTGCCAAGGGCGGCATCGTTGCTGGAGTTGCCACCCAGGGTCACCTGGTAGAACTCCTCGCCTTTCTTGTCGACCCCGAGAACGCCGATGTGACCGACGTGATGATGCCCGCAGGCGTTCATGCAGCCGGAGATGTTCAGGTCGATGTCACCCAGATCGTAGAGGTAGTCCAGATCTTCAAACTGACGCTGGATGGCCTCGGCAATCGGAATGGATTTGGCATTGGCCAGTGAGCAGAAATCGCCACCCGGGCAGCAGATGATGTCCGTCAGGGTGCCGATGTTGGGCGTGGCAAAGCCGGCGGCCTTGGCTTTCTGCCAGAGGTCGAAAAGATCGGCTTTCTTCACATCCGCCAACACCATGTTCTGCTCGTGGGTGGTGCGCACTTCGCCAAAGCTGAAGTCATCGGCCAGATCGGCGATGATTTCCAACTGCCGGTCGGTAATGTCGCCGGGCGCGATACCGGTCGGTTTGAGCGACAGGTTCACGGCGGCGTAGCCGGGCTTCTTGTGATCGCGCACGTTGCGCTTAAGCCAGTTGGAGAAGGCTTTGTTGTCGCTGGCGAGCGTGTCTAGCTCGGCCTGTGCGGCGGCATCATCCAGGCTTTCATAGGCCGGCTCGGTGAAGTAACTGTGGGCCCGGTCGATTTCTGCCTGAGTGAGGGTGGCGCTGCCATCGCGCAGGTGTTGCCATTCCTGCTCGACCTTTTCGGCGAATACTTCGGGGGTCATGGCGCGCACCAGAATCTTGATGCGGGCCTTGAATTTGTTGTCCCGGCGGCCGAACTGGTTGTAGATGCGCAGAATCGCTTCCAGGTAGGTCAGTAGATGCTGCTCCGGTACGAATTCATTGATCAGACTGCCAATGACCGGGGTGCGACCCAGACCGCCGCCCACGAAGACAGAGAAGCCCAGTTCGCCGGCCTCGTTACGCACAATCTGCANGCCGATATCGTGTACGCGGATGGCGGCCCGGTCTTCCTGAGTGGCGCTCACGGCGATCTTGAACTTGCGCGGCAGAAAGGCAAATTCCGGGTGGAAGGTGGACCACTGACGGATCAGTTCGCAATAGGGGCGGGGGTCCACCAGCTCATCGGTCGCGACACCGGCAAACTGATCGGTGGTGGTGTTGCGGATGCAGTTACCGCTGGTCTGGTTGCAGTGCATCTCCACCTCCAGCAGTTCCGCCAGAATGTCCGGCACTTCTTCCAGTTGGGGCCAGTTGAGCTGGATGTTCTGGCGGGTACTGATGTGGCAGTAACCCTTGTCGTAGGTACGGGTAATGTGGGCCATTTTGCGCAACTGGCGGCTGTTCATCAGGCCGTAGGGCACGCAAATGCGCAGCATCGGCGCCAGGCGCTGAACATAGAGGCCGTTTTGCAGGCGTAGGGGAAGAAATTCCGCTTCTTCCAATTGGCCGTCCAGATACCGCTCCATCTGCGCGCGAAACTGGGTAACGCGCTGCCCCTGGATGCGGCGGTCGTATTCGTCATAGATGTACATAGAGGGCTGTATTACCTGTACTTCCGGGAAAGGTTGGGTATGTTAGCGAACGCTAATGCAATAGCGCCCGTAAACCGGTGTATTGTCGCGGCGGAGGATACAGCAAAACCCGCTTCGGCGCGACCCTGAACGGAGGTGGTGGTCGGCCCGGTGGCAGGCCACACACCCGTCTCAGAGGGCGCAAAAATACCAGAGACCGGGGGCCGGTTTGAACGAATGTTTTCCGCTATCCTAATGCTTTTTGGTTATATCCGGTGGCGGTCGCTTGTCAATCCGGGTGGGGTGTGATTAGATTCGACTGTCCTGTTGGGGGCGTAAAGCGGCTCAGCTGATGGCTGTAAAGCGCTCCTATCCTTACCACGTTTGGCGAGAGGAGAATAACAATAATGTCTGAGCAGACTGATGTTATGAAAAATGAGACCCATGAAGCCCACGAGGGCGATGCGTTTGCCGATGCCATGGCGGCGGTGGCGCTGATTGCCATCTTCGTGGTCACCTGTGTTTACTGGGTCAGTGGCCAATAAGATTTTCTTGCCGGCACACTGATCGACCGGGGGTGTCTTTGACGTTGCCATCAGAGCGCCCCGATCCCACCCGATGTCTTTCCGACTCTTTGCATTGAAATAATTGCGTTGTCAATTAATGTCTGGCAGGATTCCTTTCACCTGTCTGATGTCATTGCGAGGGAGTCATGCTGGGTTCTGATCGAGCGGCCACCAAAGGCCTGCACCTGCACAACAGTTTCACCTTCTGGATCAACCGTCTGGCCAGTCAGATGCGGGAGGCGTTCAATGAGGCGCTGACCGAGCATGAGGTCAGTTGGCCCCAGTGGATGATCCTCAACGTGCTGTTCCATGAGCTGGCCAATACGCCGGCCCAGATTGCTGATAATATCGCGGTGGATCGCTCAGCGGTCACCCGTCTTCTGGACCGCCTGGAAACCAAGCAACTGGTGCAGCGTGAGCACGACGGTCTGGACCGTCGCTCCGTGAAAGTGCACCTGACCCGGTCGGGACACGCACTGGTCGAAACGCTCAATGAGTTGGCTGTCACCCACCAGAACCGCTTTCTGAATCAGTTGCANCCGACGGAGCTTCGGGCANTCAAGGGTAATATTCAGAAGCTGCTCAAGGCCGTTGATATCGATAGCACGCAGCTCTGGAAGCACGTCTGACTTACTGTCCGGCCTGAGAGAGCACCAGTCGAACCACGAACACCATGATCAGGATAAAGATCGCGGTGAACAACACCCCGGAAATGATGTAGGCGGCAATGCTGCCGTGCTTGAAGTCGCGCTCGCGGTTTTTGCTGCTTTGCACACCAAACGCAGCGGCCAGAGTGCTGATGATGATCTGAAACAGGTTGGGTTTTTTATCCGGGTCTTCAGGGGCACTCATGTTTCGGCCTCATAGTCTTATTTGCGAGTCGTATTATGTCGTCTTCAACGGATCATCTGACCGTTCTGCCCCCCTGTGAGGAGGACGTTGGGATTGTACGCCAGGAGAGCAGCTTTGTGGTGGTGGATAAGCCGACCCGGCTGTTGACCGTTCCCGGACGTCATCCGGCCAATCGTGACAGTGTCATCGCCCGGCTGCGGGAGACTTACCCGGATGTTCACGCGGTTCACCGGTTGGATTTCGACACCTCCGGACTGTTGGTGATTCCCCTCACCAAGGCCAGCCTATCCAACCTCAGTCGCCAATTTCAGGCTCGTACAGTGAAGAAAACCTATACGGCGGTAGTACACGGCCTGGTACTGGAAGATCAGGGCGTCATGGAGTGGCCGATTGCCCCCGACCCGGAGCGGCGTCCACGGAGTAAAATCTCTGAGGACGGCAAGCCGGCGCTGACCCATTACCGGGTGTTGTCCCGCAACCGGGAGGACAATACCACGCGCCTGGCGCTCTCTCCGGTCACCGGGCGTTCGCACCAGTTGCGCCTACACTGTGCCGAGCTGGGGCATCCGATTCTGGGTTGTGAGTTCTATGCGCCGGAGTCGGTGCGCCAGCAGGCGACACGTCTGCTGCTGCACGCGTCAACGCTCAGCTTTGCCCACCCGGAATCGGGTGAGNCTGCCTCTTTTGAGTCGGTCGTACCGTTTTAGGAGCCTGTTCATGGTTCACTCGTCATCCTCCGCAAAGCACCCCTGGCGAGCCNGGTTNTATCGGCAATTGGAGCCNGGCGCCTGGCCTGATCAGGGGCTTTCCCCGGCCAACCGATGGATCTGCGCGCTGATCACAGTGGCGGTGTTGGTGGCATTNCTGGAAACCGAGCCCGCCATCAGGGTAGGGCGNGAGCCGTGGTTCGTCGCTTTCGAGTGGGTGGTGGGAGCGATTTTTCTGCTGGAATACCTGATTCGAGCCTGGGTGGCTGTGGAGGGCGCCCGCTATGCCCACCCGGTGTGGGGCCGCCTTCGCTATCTGGGCAGCTTTGCCGCGGTGGTTGACCTGCTGGCCATTTTGCCGCTGTTTTTGGGGCTGGTGGGCATGGAAGCCCTGTTCATGCGTCTGATCCGGGTGCTGCGGATCTTGCGTCTGGCGAGGCTGGGGCGTTTCTCCAAAGCCCTGCGGGAGTTGGGGCATGCGGTCCGGCTGCGTCAGTTTGANCTGTATGTCAGTTTCGGGTTGGCGTTTTTGGTGCTATTGACCTCGTCCATCATGTTGTACCTGTTGGAGGGAGGGGTGCAGCCGGAGGCATTCGGCAGTGTGCTCCGCTCCATGTGGTGGTCAGTGGCCACTTTGACCACCGTAGGTTACGGCGACGTGTATCCGGTGACCGGGCTCGGGCGGTTTTTTGCGGCGCTGACGGCACTTTCGGGTATTGGCATCATCGCCATGCCGACGGGAATCATGGCAGCAGCGTTCAGCGAAGCCATGCAGAAAAACCGCCGGGAAAAGGACGATTAACTCNGCCGGACTATTCTGTTTCGCGATCCGNCCGCTGCCAGCGGGCCAGCTCGGCGTACAGGCGCTCGCGCTCATCGAGCAGCTCCAGTGCCAGCGCGATACCGGCGAGGTTCAACCCCAGGTCCCGTTGCAGGCGACGGGCACGCTTCAATCGGGTGAGGCAGTGTCCTCTGAAGGTCCAGCGCGGGCTTGAAGGGGTGATCGGATCGATGACCCCTTCATGGATGAGTTCGACCACGAAGTCGGCCTCCACCTGGCAATGNCGGCAGAGCTCGCCCAGCGTCAANTCAACGTCTTCTTCCAGAATGGTGCCTGCCATCAGGCGATGGGTATCTCCCGACATAATCAGCTCTCCAGGTGGCGGCGTGGGTTGAACGGCGCGGCGTTTGCCAACTGCTCGTAAGCCGCTCGCGTCGAGGCGTTTTGNGCGGGCGGCGTGTGAATGCTCAGCTCAACGTACAGGTCTCCCGGCGGAGAGCCGGGCAGTCCGCGCTCCTTGAGCCGGAGTTTGCGGCCGCTTTGGGATGCCTCGGGAATCTTCAGGTCGACTTTGCCGGTGGGCGTGGGGATTTTCACTTTGGTACCCAATGCTGCCTCCCAGGGGGTGAGGGGCAAATCGAGAAACAGGTCTCGCCCGTCCAGCCGGAAGTACCGGTGAGGTCTGAATTCCACCTCAAGATAGAGATCGCCACTGGGCCCACCACCCAAACCAGGCGATCCCTGGCCCGCCAGGCGGATATTCTGTCCGGGCTTTATCCCTTTGGGAATTTTGATGTTCAGGGTACGGGGGACGGCCTGGATTCGTCCCTGGGCATCCGCCTGTTGGCTGCGCAGGGTAATCTGCCGGGAGGCGCCGCTGAAGGCGTCTTCCAGNTCGATCTGAATGCGGGCATGCTGATCTTCGCCGCGAGCCCGAAAACCGCCACCTTGGCCGAACCTGNTGTTCTGGGTGAAGCCTCCGCCGTGAAAACCACCGCCGAACAGATTCTCGAAAAAGTCACTGAAATCGCCACTGCCCATACCGCCGCTGTAGTGACGCCCGGCGCCGGCAAAATCGAAGTCCTTCCCCCAATCCGGGGGCGGTTCAAAGTCCTGGCCGCGCTGCCAGTTGCTGCCGAGCTGATCGTAAGCGGCGCGTTTTTCCGGGTCCTTCAATACCTCGTAGGCCTCGCCCAGCTCCTTGAACTGGTCTTCCGCCCCCGCGTCTTTGTTCAGATCCGGGTGATACTTGCGCGCCAGCTTCCGGTAGGCGCGTTTGATCTCATCCTGGCTGGCGTTTCTCTCGACCCCAAGGGTCTTGTAGTAGTCCTTGTATTCCATCGGTGACCTCGCGAATCACAGGAACCCAATACGAACAAACCTTAGCGCCTAAATGGTTGGGGCAAATTGATATTCATCAAGTATGGCACTTACTCTCCCTGAACGGTGGCGACCAGGGTGCGGCTACCGGCGNGATTGCGATGCTCGCACAGGTAAATTCCCTGCCAGGTTCCCAGGTTCAGACGCCCGTCGGTAATCGGAATGGTCAGGCTGGCACCAATGGTGGTGCATTTGATGTGGGCGGGCATGTCGTCGTCGCCTTCGTAGTCATGCTCGTAGTAGGGGGCCCGCTCGGGGACAAANTGATTGAAGTGTCGCTCCAGGTCGCCGCGTACGGTCGGGTCGGCGTTTTCGTTGATGGTCAGTGATGCGGAGGTGTGCTGAATAAACAGGTGCAGCAGGCCGCAGCGAAGGTGGTCCAGCGGGGGCAGCGCTCTGAGCACTTCCTGGGTGACCAGGTGGAAGCCCCGGCTTTTGGGGGGCAGGCGAAATTCAGTCTGTTGCCACATAGGTAATCTGCCTGTATCGGTCGGTCGCGTGGAGGACGTCGGCGCCAGAAATGGCGCACTCGACGTCNTGCAGACACAAAGGGTAACNCGGTGTTGTTGAATTTGCAGCCCCGACTTTATGGGATTGGCGACTGTGCTAGAATGCCCCACCTTATAGTCCGTAAAACCATTTAATAATCGGAGCCCCTGTCGTCATGTTCAACGCTTCCCGCCAAGTGACCTGGCCGCGCCTNAAAAGCGCCNTNTCCAAGGATGATGCCATTGAGCAGCGTATCGACGCGCTATTGCATCGAATGACCCTCGANCAGAANGTGGGTCANATGATTCAACCGGAGATCAAACAGGTAACCCCGGACGATATCCGGGACTTCCACCTGGGTTCCGTGCTCAACGGCGGCGGCAGTGTGCCCAACAATGACCGGTACGCTCAGGCGAGTGACTGGGTCGCCCTGGCCGATCAGTTTTGGGAAGCCTCTATGGATGACCGGGATGGACGCCTGCCCATTCCCATCATGTGGGGAACCGATGCGGTGCACGGGGTGGGCAACCTGGTGGGGGCCACCCTGTTTCCACACAATATTGCGCTCGGCGCCGCCCACAATCCCGAACTGATTCGCCGCATTGGCGAGGCNACCGCTCGGGAGATTGTCGCAACCGGTCTGGACTGGGATTTTTCGCCCACCGTTGCCGTGGCCAGAGATGATCGCTGGGGGCGGACCTATGAATCCTGGGCGGAAGACCCGGAGCTGGTGCGTGCCTATGCCGGTGAGATGGTGCGGGGGCTTCAGGGGCAGGGCGAGGCTTGCCTGGATGAGCAGCATGTCATTGCTACCGCCAAACACTTTATCGGTGACGGTGGNACGGTNAACGGCATCGATCGGGGTGACAATGTCGATTCCGAGGAGCGCTTGCGGGACATTCACGGTGCGGGCTATTTCAGTGCGATCGAGTCCGGCGTGCAGGCCGTGATGGCGTCATTCAATAGCTGGCACGGTGAGCCGCTCCACGGTCACCATCACCTGCTGACCCGTGTCCTGAAAGAACAGATGGGCTTTGATGGCCTGGTGGTGGGGGACTGGAATGGTCACGCCTTCATCCCCGGCGCCGATGTGCTGAACTGTCCTCAGGCGATCAATGCCGGGCTCGATATTTTCATGGTGCCACACCCCGAGTGGAAAACCCTGTTCCACAACACNGTGGCGCAAGTGCGCGACGGCACCATTGCGCAATCCCGAATCGATGATGCGGTGCGTCGGATTCTGCGGGTGAAGTTGCGCGCGGGTCTGTTTGAGCGGGATCGTCCCTCAAGCCGGACCCTTGCNGGTCGTCAGTCACTCATTGGTGCCCCAGAACATCGGGACGTGGCCCGTCAGGCGGTGCGTGAATCCCTGGTGCTATTGAAAAACCGCGATCAGNTGCTTCCGCTCAACCCAAAACAGCGGGTGCTTTTGGCGGGCGACGGNATCGACAATATCAGCAAGCAGGTGGGCGGCTGGTCGGTCACCTGGCAGGGCACCGGAACGGACGCTCGGGACTTTCCGGGCGCCACCACCGTCAGCGCCGGCATTGAGGCCACCATTCGTGATGCCGGTGGCGAGGTGTTCGTCAGNCCGGNCGGTCAGTGCGANGAGTCCGTGGATGTGGCCATCGTCCTGTTCGGGGAGGACCCCTACGCCGAAATGCAGGGCGACGTGCAGAATGTCCAATACAAGCCCCGCGACACACGAGACTGGGAACTGCTCAAGTCCCTCAAGGCCCGGGGCATTCCGGTGGTATCCCTGTTTATTACTGGTCGTCCGCTGTGGGTGAACCGCGAGCTGAACGCCTCCGATGCATTTGTGGTCATCTGGCAGCCGGGCACCGAAGGNGGNGGCGTTGCCGACGTGTTNTTTACCGACACCGAGGNTCAGGTGCGTCATCCNATCAAGGGNAAGCTGAGTTTCTCCTGGCCCGACCGCCCGGATCAGTGCCCCCTGAATATGGGNGAGCCNGGCTACGCGCCGCTGTTTCCCTNNGGCTACNGCCTGGCGTANGGNCAGNACGATCCGCTGGGCGACGATCTGTCNGAGGAGGGCCTGCAACTNCCCGCTACCGANGATGTCTGGANGCTGTTCAAGATGCGCCCGCTGGACGCCTGGCAGGTGGAAGTCGAGGGCCAGGTGAACGACAAGGCGGTGATGAAGGGNAACCAGGTGCANGTGTCCACGGTAACGGTGANTGCGGTAGACCGTGAGGTGCAGGAGGATGCCCGGCAGGTGATCTGGAGTGGCGGTGGNTTCGGCGCNATGGCNCTGGCNACCCGGGATCGTCAGGTGCTGACGGATTACTGGAAGGCCAACGGNGCNNTGGTGGTGGACGTGAAGGTGGATCGCGCNCCNACNGCACCGGTGCAGTGGCGCGTNGGCTGTGGCCCNTCGGCNCTGTCNNAGGTGGATNTCACTGANGAGCTGCGCGCTNTGGCNGGGCAGGGCTGGCNGACGCTGTCCATCGCCCTGGANCGCTTCCCCGACGTCGGNTCGGATTTCGGCCTGGTCCTCCCCCCGGAAGAGTTCTTCACCCGCGTCCTCGAGCCCTTCAGCCTCGCGACCGAAGGCGAGCTGGAGCTAACTTTCTCGGGTGTGCGTGTTGAGAAGGGGTAGTTTTACAGGGACGGTTGGTCTTTGGTACTTCGATCAAAAGGCTGCGGGAGGGTATACCGCTCCGAGACACGCCGTAAATACATCCATGTAGGCTCATCACCCGCCGTCCAGGCGGGNGACGGTCTCGGAGCGGTATACCCTCCCNCAGCNCTNTGCCAGATTCAAAGTTTCGGGAACTAGCACCAGCGGTAATACTTGCCTTAAGGGGCGCGTAGGGTGGATAAGCACGAAGTGCGTCATCCACCAATAACGAGGCTGACGACTTTACCAAAGGTGGATGACGGGGGGCACCCCCTTATCCACCCTACGATTTTAGAGAATGCTTGGTGCAAAGGCGCTAATTCCCGGAACGTGAATCTGCCGCCGCGGAGGGAGGGTAGGTAGTTGCGAGACCGTCACCCGCCTGGACGGCGGGTGATGAGCCCCCAGGGATGGGTTCACGGCGTGTCTCGCAACTACCTACCCTCCCGCAGCCCTCTGGCCGGAGTAACAATCCGCCTCAAGGTACAAGCCCCAACCCTTGATATTCCCCCGAAAGCCCCCATTACCCACCCACAGAATTCAAACCCCGACCAGTGATGGTTGGGAGTCGTGTTCAATGCCAATTGTATGACAGGAGCTACGCACCCATGACCGTGGACGCCCATAAAGAAACGCTTGGATTCCAGACCGAAGCCAAACAACTGCTGCACCTGATGATCCACTCGCTCTACTCCAACCGCGAGATCTTCCTGCGCGAGCTCATCTCCAACGCCTCCGATGCGGCGGACAAACTGCGCTTCGAAGCCCTGGAAAATGACAGCCTCTACGAAGGCGACAGTGACCTCAAAGTGCGTGTCAGCGTCGACAAAGAAGCCAGGACGCTCACCATCAGCGACAACGGCATCGGCATGTCCCGGGACGAGGTCATCGAGCATCTGGGCACCATCGCCAAGTCCGGTACCGCCCAGTTTCTTAAAAACCTGACCGGTGACCAGAAGAAAGACTCCAAACTGATTGGTCAATTCGGGGTGGGTTTTTACTCCGCCTTTATCGTCGCCGACAAGGTTGTGGTGACCACCCGCAAGGCCGGCTTTCCGGCCAGCGAAGCGGTGCGCTGGGAAAGTGCCGGTGAGGCCGAATTCAGTGTCGAAACCGTCGAGAAGGCTGACCGTGGTACTTCGATTGAGTTACATCTGCGCAGCGATGCCGACGAGTTTGCCGATGACTGGCGCCTGCGCTCGATCATCAAAAAGTACTCCGACCACATCGATATTCCGGTGCTGATGCAGAAGCTGCAGACCTCGGAAGAGGACAAGGATAAGGCGCCCGAGGACGAAGTGGTCAACACCGCGACCGCGCTCTGGACCCGCTCTCGTTCCGATATCAGCGATGAAGAGTACAAAGAGTTTTACAAGCATGTCAGCCACGATTATGCCGATCCGCTGACCTGGAGCCACAACCGGGTGGAAGGCAAGCTGGACTACACCAGCCTATTGTACGTGCCGGAGCATGCCCCGTTTGATCTGTACAACCGGGACGGCGCTCGCGGCCTGAAGCTTTACGTACAGCGCACTTTCATCATGGATGACGCCGAGCAGTTTCTGCCGCTGTATCTGCGCTTTATCAAAGGGGTAGTGGATTCCAACGATCTGTCCCTGAACGTCTCGCGGGAAATCCTGCAGAAAGACCCGAACATCGACACCATGCGCACCGCGCTGACCAAGCGGGTGCTGGATATGCTGACCAAAATGGCCAAGAACGAGCCGGAGCAGTACGCGAAGTTCTGGACCGAGTTTGGTCAGGTGCTGAAAGAGGGGCCGGCGGAGGATTTCGCCAACCGCGAGAAAATCGCCAAGCTGCTGCGCTTCGCCAGCACCCACACTGACAAGCCAGAGCAGGATCAGTCCCTGGACGATTACATCAGCCGGATGCAGGAAGGCCAGGACAAGATCTATTACATTGCGGCGGAGAACTTCAACACCGCCAAGAACAGCCCGCATCTGGAAGTGTTCCGCAAGAAGGGCATCGAGGTGCTGCTGATGTTCGATCGGGTGGACGAGTGGTTGATGAGCCACCTGATGGAATACGACGGCAAGTCATTCCAGGACGCGGGCAAGGGCGAGCTGGATCTGGGCAAGCTGGACTCCGAGGACGAAAAGCAGGCTCAGGAGAAGCAGGCCGAAGAACTCAAGCCGCTGCTGGAACGGGTCAAGAAGGCCCTGGAGAACGACGTGGCCGAGGTGCGCATTACCCATCGCCTGACCGAGTCGCCCGCCTGTGTGGTGGTGGCCGAGCATGAAATGGGCGCCCAGATGCGCCGTATTCTGGAGCAGGCCGGACAGAAAGTGCCCGAGTCCAAGCCCAGTTTCGAGCTCAATCCGGACCATCCGCTGGTACAGAAACTGGATCAGGAGCCCGATGAAGACCGCTTTGCCGATCTGGCCAAAGTGCTGTTCGATCAGGCCAACCTGGCCGAGGGCACCCAGTTGGAAGACCCGGCGGCTTACGTGCAGCGGCTGAACAAGCTGCTGTTGGAGCTGAGCCACTGAAGGCATTCCCCAAAAATCCGCCCCCTTGCTTGTACCTCTGGTCCGGTATAAGCTAGCCTAAGTTGTTGAAATTGGACAAAAATAAGTGCAAGGCCAGCACGGGGTGCCCAGCGACGTAAACGGCGGGCACCCTCTTCTCCAATAACAGGGCAAATGCCATGACCAAATCGGAACTGATCGAGTACATTGCCGAGCAACAGGACCAACTGCCGGTCAAAGACATTGAGTTAGCGGTTAAGCTCATTCTCGACCACATGGCCGACGTACTCTCATCCGGCGAGCGGATCGAAATACGCGGCTTTGGAAGCTTCTCTCTGCACTACCGGGCTCCCCGTATGGGCCGCAACCCGAAAACCGGCGAAACGGTTGAACTCGAAGGCAAGTATGTCCCTCACTTCAAGCCGGGTAAGGAGATGCGCGATCGTGTTAACGAAAGCCTGCACCACTGACGCACCCTATCCCAAGGTTATCGCACCATGAAACCACTTCTGCGTTGGATTAAAGTCGCCCTGTTGGTGCTCGCGTTTCTGCTGGGCGTCTGGTTCGCGCTGGAAAACGCTCAGGCGGTACCGGTCACTCTTATGGGATTGGGGCTTCCCAGCCTGTCTCTGGGCGTCTGGCTGTTGATCTTCACCGCGTTGGGTACCCTGTTGGGCATGGCGGTCAGTCTGCCGACAGTGCTGCGGTTGCGCCGTCAGTTGCGCGCCCGTGAACGTCAACTCGCCCGGTGCGAGAAAGAGCTCAAGCAACTTCGCCTGCAACCCATCCGGGATTGATGCCCATGGTCGATATCGGCTTGTTTGGCCTGATCATGGTGGCGATTGCGGCGGGCTTTGTGCTCGGCTGGCGGCAGCGTGGTCGTCGCCTGCAGCAGGAGAACCAGCACTATGGCCCCAAGTATTTCAAGGGGCTCAGTTACCTGCTGAATGAACAGGCCGACAGCGCCGTGGATGCCTTTATCGAGTCCCTGGAGGTCAACTCTGATACCCTCGAAACCCACCTGGCCCTGGGCAATCTTCTGCGTCGCAAGGGCGAAATTGCCAAAGCCACCCGCATTCACCAGAACCTGTTGGCTCGCCCCAGTCTGACCACTCCGCAACTCCATGAAGCCCAGCTGGAACTGGCCCGCGACTTTATCCGGGCGGGGCTGTTGGATCGTGCGGAAGGCTTGCTCCACGAGTTGGTGGATGTAAACAGCCAATATAAATCCGAAGCGCTCACCCACCTGATTGAAATCTACCAGGACGAAAAAGACTGGGAAAAAGCCATTGAGGCCGCCAATCAGATCGGCCAGCGTCGCTTTGGCCGAAACACCGGCGAGCGGGCCATAGCGCGGGCGCACTTTTGTTGTGAGCTGGCGGAAGACGCCATGGAACGGAACGATCTGCTCACCGCGCGCCGCCAGTTGCAGAAAGCGCTGGGCTTTGATCGCCAGTCGGTGCGCGCCAGCCTGCTCTGGGGCCAGTTGGAACACGGCCAGGGTAATGAACGCGAAGCGCTGAAAATTCTGCAGCGCATTCCCCACCAGGACCCTGAGCTGGTGGTGGAGAGTCTGGAGCTGGTATGTGCCTGCTACGAGCGCCTGGGTGACAGTAAAGGGCTGCAGCGTTATCTGGAAGAGCTGCTGGCCCAATATCCGAGCAGCTCCCTGGTGATCAAACTGGCCGAGCAGGTGCGCTGGGCACGGGATGATTACGCGGCGGCGGATTTTATCGCCGAGCATCTGCGTCAGCGGCCCACCATCAAGCTGTTGAACCGGCTGGTCGAGCTGTATCTGCTGCACTCCGAGGGCAGGGCGCGAGACAACCTGCAACTGCTCAAGCAACTGGTGGATCAGGTGTTGGAAGCCAAGCCCAGCCACCACTGCCGCAAATGTGGATTCACNGGCAACCAGCTGCACTGGCTGTGTCCCAGCTGCAAGACCTGGGGCAGCATCACACCTATTACCGGGGTGGAAGGGGAGTAGTACCGGTTCGGCGGTAGTGTTCCCTCCATCGCAGGAGTTAATAGGCGCCAAACGGGTGAAATTTTCTCCCAATCCCCTATAATGTCCGGCCGTCAGGCTGCGTCGGTTCAACCTCCCACAACAAGACAGCCACTACTTCCGCCGGATGAAGCCGCCCCCTTANTGGTTACGGGCGCCGGGGAAGCCACTGAATTTATACCCAAAACGGAGACACATTGTGAAAGCACCTGTACGCGTTACTGTCACCGGCGCCGCCGGTCAAATCAGCTACTCACTTCTGTTCCGCATCGCCGCTGGCGAAATGCTGGGCAAAGATCAGCCGGTCATTCTGCAACTGCTGGAAATCACTCCGGCGCTCAAGGCCCTCGAAGGCGTAGCCATGGAGCTGGACGACTGTGCCTTTCCGCTGCTGGCAGGCATGACCTGCACCGACGACCCGGCGGTGGCTTTCAAAGACACCGATTACGCGCTGCTCGTAGGTGCCCGTCCCCGTGGTCCCGGTATGGAGCGTAAGGACCTGCTGGAAGCCAACGCCAAGATTTTCTCTGTTCAGGGTAAGGCGCTGAATGACCACGCCTCCCGCGACGTAAAAGTGNTGGTGGTCGGNAACCCCGCCAACACCAACGCCCTGATCGCCCANCGCAACGCCCCGGATCTGGATCCGCGTCAGTTCACCGCCATGACCCGNCTGGACCACAACCGTGCCCTGACTCAACTGGCCCAGAAAACCGGCAAAACCATCAACGATATCACCCACNTGACCATCTGGGGCAATCACTCCTCGACTCAGTATCCGGACATTCACCAGACCAAAGTGGCCGGCACCAACGCCATGGAACTGGTTGACCAGTCCTGGTACGAGAGTGACTTCATTCCGGTGGTNCAGAAGCGCGGTGCGGCNATCATTGATGCCCGTGGNGCCTCNTCCGCGGCATCNGCGGCCAATGCGGCNATTTTCCATATGCGCGACTGGGCNCTGGGCAGTGCTGAAGGNGACTGGGTCAGCATGGGCGTGTACAGCGATGGCAGCTACGGCATCGACAAGGGCCTGATTTACTCTTTCCCCTGCGTNTGCAAAAACGGCGACTGGGAAATNGTTCAGGGNGTGGAGATCAATGATTTCTCCCGCGAGAAGATGCAGGCCACCGANAAAGANCTGCAGGAAGAGCGTGANGCGGTGAAGGATCTGCTGCCGGCATAAGGCGGCTCCTGAAGTGGTGTCGGATTACGGCCCTTCGGGCCTAATCCGACCTACTGAATATGGTCGGNCCGTNGGTCGGATTAGCGCNCAGCGCGTAATCCGACACCTCACCTCTCGACTGAAAACTACAGCGCACTGATCGTCACNTTCCCTCGGCGGGTTTCGCCGGGTGCCAATGTCCATCCCTCATCCAGTACCGCCCCCCGTTCCAGACACACAAACCCCTGTTCGTTGCCTTCTCCCATATCGTCCATGGCCGCCGCTTTTTCGGCGCCGGGATTCCANGTGACCAGGCTGGGACAATTTTCATGGCTCAGCCGCAGGNGCGGTGTTGGCTCCAGAGTCNCCTCGGATTCCACGTCGGGGANCACNCNGTCNACCTCCCCGGTGAANGTCAGGGGGCCNCNTTGCNTCAGGCGGGCGTGGTTCTGCAGGTTGTCCAGATANTCCCGNCCGGCAAGCACCGGNACCCGANCNTCGNNCAGTGTCTGCACCGGCAGATAGCTGTGCAGCGCCCAGGTNAAATCCGCNGCGTGGGAGTCGTGATTGGTCAGGCNCAGTTCCAGCTCAATGGTCTGACCCAATACCATNCGCAGGGCNGCNGTAAAGGGTTGCNNNAANCGNTCATCGCCGGNGTGTTCNAGTTCAAACCAGAGTTCNCAGCGACCGTTATCGGCCTGGGCCACCTGCGTGAGCGCCCAGTCGGAGGTGCGGGCAAACCCGTGCTGGGGTTTATTGTCGTCAGGGTGGGGGCCAAACCAGGGCAGACAGACCGGNACCCCACCGCGCAGCGCCTTGCCCGGCTCGAACTGGCACTGCGGGCTCAGCCAGAGCAGGGGTGTGCCGTCGGCCTTGGTGAAGGACAGCAACTGGGCGCCCTGGGGGGCGACCACGGCCTGACACAGGTCGGTGTCAATGCGAATCAGGGGCAGTCCCGTGCCCTGGGCGTCGGGAAACAGGGTTTTGCTGTCGGTCAAAGTGATCCCCGCGTAGGGGCGCACCAGATCGGCCAATGCGGGCATAGTGACTCCTCGTCGACGGACGTTGTGAAGAAAAACCGTCCTATTTTACGCCAAATGGGGGAAAACAGACCATGTTGCCGGCGGCAACACCGGCTATTTTGCTCCGCCGCCCGCTCACCCTTTGGCTTTCGGCCACGCAGCCAGTATCATGCGCACCCTGAAATCAGCGAAAGAAAGAGGCCGGCGTGAGTCAACAGCAATTTGTCATTGGTCAGCGGTGGGTAAGCGACACCGAAGCGGAACTGGGTCTGGGCATTGTCCTGGAAACCGACGAGCGACAGGTCACCCTGGGGTTCCCGGCCGCCGGTCAGCGTCGGACTTACGCGCTGCGCAGTGCGCCGGTCAGTCGGGTCCGTTATCAGGTGGACGAGGTGATCAGCCACCAGGACGGCACCACCATCACCATCGCCGAAGTCATGGAGCAGGGGCTGTTGCTGGCCTACAAAGGTTATACCGAGGAAGGGGACGAGCACCTGATCCCGGAGTTTGAACTGGACAGCTTTGTCCAATTCAGCACGCCGCGCGAGCGCCTGTTTTCCGGCCAGATCGACAAGTACACCCACTTCAGCCTGCGCCACCAGACCCTGGACACCCTGCACCGCCACCGGCAGAGCGCGGTTTATGGCCTGAGTGGTCCGCGCATTCAACCGCTGCCACACCAGTTATACAGTGCCAGCGAAGTGGGGCGACGTCAGGCGCCTCGTGTGCTCTTGGCGGATGAGGTTGGCCTGGGTAAAACCATCGAAGCGGGCCTCATTCTGCATCAGCAGCTGATGACCGGGCGGGTCCGTCGCGCGCTGGTAGTGGTGCCCGAAAGTCTGCAGCATCAGTGGCTGGTGGAAATGCTGCGACGCTTCAACCTGAGCTTTACGCTACTGGATGAAGCGCGCTGCCAGGGCATGGCCGGACTGGACGATATCGATCCGTCCCTGTTGCCCGATGACGAGGAAATCGTTATTGCCGAGGCCGAGGACAATCCGTTTGAAAGCGAACAGCTGATTCTCTGTTCCCTGGAGTTTCTGAGCGGCAGTGAGCAGCGCTACCAGCAGGCGGTGGAAGCCGGCTGGGATCTGCTCTTGGTGGATGAGGCTCATCACCTGCAGTGGCACGATGGCGAGCCCAGCGCCTCCTATCGCTGCATTGAGGGGCTGTCGAAAGTCTCGGACGGTCTGTTGCTGCTGACCGCGACACCGGAGCAGTTGGGTGTGGAAAGCCACTTTGCCCGTCTGCGCCTGCTGGATCCGGATCGCTACCATGACCTGAACGCCTTTCTCGCCGAGCACGATGGCTACGAAGCGCTCAATCAGCGGGTACAGGGTTTGTTGGCCGCCCGCGACGGGAGCTCAAGCGATGTGGTAAACGCATTGGATGGCGCCCTGACCGACTATCTGTCGGAGGCGGAACTCAAGCGCCTCAAGACCCAGGCCAAGGATCAGCCGGGTGAAGCCGTGGGGCAGGCAATTCACGCCCTGCTGGATCGTCACGGCACCGGCCGGGTACTGTTTCGCAATACCCGTGCGTCCGTATCCGGCTTCCCGGAGCGCAAGCTGCACAACCATCCCCTGGACCTGGATGATGACGACCTGATGGCCCTGAGCGAGCGGCCATTGGATGAACAACTGCGACCGGAAAATTTCTGGTTTGAACACCGGGGGGCCGACTGGTGGCTGGTGGACCCACGGGTCGACTGGCTGAGTGATTTCCTCAAAAGCCAACGCGGTAACAAGGTACTGGTCATCTGCGCCAGTGCCGATAGCGCCCAGGCACTGGAACTCTATTTGCGCTTGCGCAAAGGCATCGCCTCGGCCGTTTTTCATGAGCACCTGAGTCTGCTGGAGCGCGACCGGGCCGCCGCCTATTTTGCTGATCAGGAAGCCGGCGCTCAGGTATTGATCTGTTCGGAGATCGGCAGTGAGGGGCGCAACTTCCAGTTCGCCCAGGACCTGGTGCTGTTTGACCTGCCTCTGAACCCGGACCTGCTGGAGCAACGCATCGGTCGCCTGGACCGCATCGGCCAACAGGGACAGGTCAATATCCATACGCCGCACTACGCGGATACCGCCCAGGAACACCTGCTGTATTGGTATCACCGTGGCCTGGANGCCTTCGAGCACACCTGTGCCATTGGCCGGACACTGTACGATGAGTTTGAAGCGCGACTGCTCGCCTCGCTCACCGATGTAGACGACACCGCATTNGATNCNCTGCTGGACGACACCCGCGAGCGGGCNGAAGCCCTGCGGGCGCAATTGCAGGCCGGACGGGATCGCCTGTTGGAGCTGAACTCCTGNCAGCCGGAAAAAGCCGCACCTCTGGTCGAGGCGCTGGAACAACAGGACTCCGATGAAACNCTGCCGGCCTACCTGGAGCGGGTGTTCGACGCTTTCGGGATTGATCAGGACGAGCACGGNGANCAGAGCTGGGTGGTGCACCCGAGCGAACAGATGCGCGTCTCCCACTTCCCCGGTCTGGTGGAAGAGGGCATGACCGTGACCTTTGATCGCGACCTCGCCCTGTCCCGGGAAGACATGCACTACCTGACCTGGGAGCACCCAATGGTACATGGCGCCCAGGAAATGATTGCCCACAGCGAATTCGGCAACACCGCCCTGGCCACCATCAAGCTGCCGCCCCTGAANCCCGGCACCCTGNTGCTGGAAGCCCTGTTCGTNCTGCACTGCCCGGCGCCGCGCGCACTGCAACTGGACCGCTACCTGCCCGAATCGGTCCTGCGGGTTCTGCTCGATCCAAAAGGCAAAGACCTCAGCGGCGCACTCGCAGCGGGCAAGCTCGACAGCCTCCTGCAAAAAGTCCCACGCCCCAGCGCCCAGGACCTCGTCCGCCACGCCCGCCCACAACTGGCGGAAATGATGGACCAGGCNGAAGCCNTGGTTGCACCCAANCAACAGGCCCTGATCGACGACGCACGCACACGAGTNACCCAAGCGCTGTCCGCAGAGCTTGAGCGCCTGAGGGCATTGGCCGAAGTGAACCCGAACGTTCGCCACCAGGAAATCGAAACGCTTGAAAAACAGCTNNCGGATTCCGAGCAGTATTTGAATCGTGNGCAACTGCGAATGGACGCAGTGCGTGTCATCATGACGGTATGACGGCCCGGCCGTCCCAGAGGATTCTGAATGTATATATTTTCCGCCAATGGCACCGCACGTGCGGATCGCGACGACATCAAAGCCGGCGACAAAAAGCCGTTTATCGTCTACATCGACTACGTGGATTTATTCGGTGCGGAACAACTGTGCAAAATCTACCTGATGCGCGCGGGCTTCACCGAGATCGAAATTGAAAACCGCAAATACGTCGCCGACACCCTGCGCAAAGACCCCCGCGTCGTGGAAGCTGACAAAGCGATGCAGGCCGCCATCAAAGGCGGCTACATGATTCAGATGTTTGATGAGTAGGACACCGATACAATAATCTGGCACTGAGGCGGCCACGGTATAAACCGGTTGGAGACTCTCGGAGGCATGGATGCCGACGAGAAGCCCCCAGGGATGGGTTCA